>JBLMXA010000490.1:0-8473 GCA_050257515.1 Acidobacteriota bacterium
GATCGCTCGCGCTGTACACCGACGCGCCGGCCTCGCTGACCTGCACGGTGAACATGTCCTGCACGCCGGCCTCGACGAGCAGCTTGCGCACGAACGCCTCGGCCTCGCGGCCGCCGGTGCCGTTGCCGACCGCGATCGCGCGCGGCGCGTGCTGCTTCACGAACGCGAGGAAGTCGTCCTTCGCCTTCGCGACCTGGGCGTCGCCCTGCGCGATGTAGATCGTGATCGTGCCGAGGAACTTGCCGGTCGAGTCGATCGCGGCGCACTTGCAGCCGGTGCGCAGCCCGGGATCGACGCCGATCACCGCGGCCGGCCCGAGCGGCGGCGCGAGCAGCAGGTTGCGCAGGTTGCCGGCGAAGATGTCGACCGCCGCGTGATCGGAGCGCTGCTTGAGCTCGGCGCGCACGTCGTTCTCGACGCTCGGCGCGAGCAGCCGCTTGAGCGCGTCGGCGACCGCGAGCTTCAGCTGCTCGCCCCACGGCGACTCGGCGGCGTGCTTCGCGAGCCGCAGGATCCCGGCCTCGACCTTGCCCGCGTCGACGTCGACGTGCGCGCGCAGCACGCCCTCCGCCTCGCCGCGGCGGATCGCGAGGAAGCGGTGCGACGGGATCGACTTCACCGCTTCCTTGTGGTGGTAGTACTGCTCGAACTTCGTCGGCTCGTCGGCCTTGCCCGGCACGACCTCGCTGACGAGCTCGCCGTGATCGGCGTACTCGCGGCGCACGGCCGCGCGGATCTCGGCGGTGTCGGCGATCGTCTCGGCGACGATGTCGCGCGCACCGGCGAGCGCGTCGTCGGCGGTCGCGACCTGCTCGCTGACGAACGCCGCGGCCTCGCCCGCCGGATCGCCTTCGGCGCCCTGCGCGAGCATCTTCTGCGCGAGCGGCTCGAGCCCCTTGTCGCGCGCGACCGACGCGCGCGTCTTGCGGCGCGGGCGGTACGGCGCGTAGAGGTCCTCGAGCTCGGCCTTGCTCGTCGCCGAGCGCAGCTTCGCCTCGAGCTCGGCCGTCAGCTTGCCCTGCTCGGCGACCGACGCGAGGATCGCGGTGCGCCGCTCCTCGAGCTCGACGAGGTACGCGCGGCGCTCCTCGATCGCGCGGATCTGGACCTCGTCGAGGCCGCCGGTGCGCTCCTTGCGGTAGCGCGCGATGAACGGCACCGTGTTGCCTTCATCGAGCAGCGCGATCACCGCGGACACGCCGCTCGCCGGCAGGCCGAGCGCGAACGCGAGCGCGGGCACGAGATCGCGAGGAGCGGCGGCGGGAGTGGCGGCGTCGGTCATGGAAGGCGGCGACCGTAGCCGTGGCGGCCAGCGCCGGCAAGACCCTACTGCAGCGTGTACTTCGCGAGCTGGTTCATGCCGACATCGACGCCGGCCACGAGGTAGAGGTGACTGCAGTCGTCCGAGAACCACGGCGACGCGGCGTAGTTCTTGTTCGCGAGCAGCATCGTGGGGCCGGCGACGACCTGCGTGAAGTCGCTGCTGTCGGAGCTCCGGCGCACGTAGTGCACCTCCTGGAACCCCGACACCTGCGCGAGCGGATGCGCACCAGCAGCAGCACCCCCACGCCATCCAGGATATCACTAGCTCGTGATCGACCCCGCCCTCGAAAGGCTGATCGCCCGGTTGCCGAAGGTCGAGCTGCACCTGCACATCGAGGGCACGCTCGAGCCCGAGCTGCTGTTCGCGCTCGCGCGCCGGCACGGCGTCGCGCTCCCGTACGCGTCCGTCGACGAGCTGCGCGCCGCCTACCACTTCTCCGACCTGCAGTCGTTCCTCGATCTCTACTACGCCGGCTGCGCGGTGCTGCGCGACCGCGCCGACTTCTACGCGCTCGCGATGGCGTACTTCGCGCGCGCACACGCCGATCGCGTCGCGCACGTCGAGATGTTCTTCGATCCGCAGTCGCACACCTCGCGCGGGGTGGCGATCGGCGACGTGATCGGCGGGCTCACCGACGCGCTCGCCGACGCGCGCGCGCGCTACGGCATCACCGCGGGGCTGATCCTGTGCTTCCTGCGTCACCTGTCCGAGGACGACGCGCTCGCGACCTGGCGCGCGGCGCTGCCGTACCGCGACGCGCTCGTCGGCGTCGGCCTCGACTCGAGCGAGCGCGATCATCCGCCGCGCGCGTTCCAGCGCGTGTTCGCGGAGGCGCGAGCGGCGGGCCTGCATGCGGTCGCGCACGCCGGCGAGGAAGGTCCCGCCGCGTACATCCGCGAGGCGCTCGAGGTCCTCCACGTCGAGCGCATCGATCACGGCGTCCGCTGCGAGGACGATCCCGCGCTCGTCGCCGAGCTCGCGCGCCGGCAGATCGCGCTGACCGTGTGCCCGCTGTCCAACCTGGCGCTGCGCGTGGTCGATGATCTGCGCCAGCACAACCTCGCGCGCCTGCTGCGCGCGGGAGTGTGCGTGACCGTCAACAGCGACGATCCCGCCTACTTCGGCGGATATGTGGGTGACAACTATCGCGCGGTCGCCGAGGCCCTCGAGCTCTCGGAAAGCGAGCTGGTCCGGCTTGCGGAGAATGCCGTACGCGCGGCGTTCCTGCCGTCGGAGGAGCGCGACGCGCTGCTCGCGCGAGTCCGCGCCGTGGATTTGTCGTAGACACCTCGCGCTGTAATCCCCGACACTGGTGACGATGGGGTTGTTGCGCACACTGCCGTGGCTGTGCCTCGCCGCGTGCGGCCGGCTCGGCTTCGATCCGGAAGCCGGCGGAGGGCCGCCGTCGCCGCCGCCCGGCGCCGACGCGACCGCCGGAGGGCCGACTGCGGTCGGCCTGATCGCGTACTGGCCGATGGACACCGCCGGCTCGTTCGCCGACCTCGTCGGGACGCACGATGCGACCTGCACCGCCGGCACGTGCCCGACGACGATGGCCGGCGTCGTCGGCGGCGCGGCGATGTTCGACGGGACGAGCTCGTGTCTGACCGTGCCGTCGCTCGCGACGTGGGCCGACACGAGCTTCACGATCTCGGCGTGGATCGAGGCGCCCGCGATGTCGGGTCCGGTCGTCGTCCACGAGAGCGACACGAGCTGTCCGAGCCCCGCGATGGAGGTCACCAACGGCGCCGGCCTCGTCCAGTACAACACCACCGGCGCGCACAGCGAGGCGTGGACGACCGCCGCGATCGCGTCACCCGGGCAATGGCACCAGATCGCGGTGAGCTGGGATGGCACGATGCAGCAGGTGTTCGTCGACGGCGCGTGCGACTGCGGCATCGCCCCGCCGAACACGCCGGTGCTCAACCCACAGACGTTCTCGATCGGCTGCTACCCCGCCGCGACGACGTGGTTCACCGGCGCGATCGACGAGGTCCGCGTCTACGATCGCGTGCTCGGGGCCGACGAGATGGCGGGCCTCTACGCGATCGGCGGACGCACGGCACCGACCGCGCAACCTTGCAGCGTCACCTGCGCGACCGCGCCGCCCTGACCGCGTTAAGATGGCTCGATGGTCGACGATGCCACGCGGGGAACGCGGGCGGACGCCGGTGCGCCGACGATGGACGGCGGTGCCAGCGCGGCGACGACCGCGCCGGCCGACACGCGCGGCGAGGAGACGATCGTGCCGAGCTGGGGCGGCGGCTCGGCGGTGTCGCTGCCGGATCCCGGCTACCAGCTCGGCTCGCTGATCGGCCGCGGCGGCATGGGCGAGGTCGTCGTCGCGCAGGACCAGCGCATCGGCCGCGAGGTCGCGGTCAAGCGCATCCGCAGCAAGACGCCGACGCACGACGCGGTGACGCGGTTCCTGCGCGAGGCGCGGATCCAGGCGCGCCTCGATCATCCGGCGATCGTCCCGGTGTACGAGCTCGGCGTCGAGGCCGACGGCCGCCCGTTCTTCACGATGAAGCGGCTCACCGGCGTGACGCTGCAGCGCAAGATCGCCGATCGCGCGGCGATCCAGCCGATGCTGCGCGCGTTCGTCGACGTCTGCCTCGCGATCCAGCTCGCGCACGCGCGCGGCGTCGTCCACCGCGATCTCAAGCCGTCGAACATCATGCTCGGCGACTACGGCGAGGTGTACGTGCTCGACTGGGGCGTCGCGCGGGTGCTCACCGACACCCGGCGGACGACGCGGCCGCAGATGGCGGTCGATCTCGACGAGGACACCACCGCCGGCGCGATCCTCGGCACGCCCGGCTACATGTCTCCCGAGCAGATCCGCGGCGAGGAGGTCGGCACGCCTGCCGACGTCTACGCGCTCGGCGCGATCCTGTTCGAGATCCTCGCCGGCGAGCCGCTGCACCCGCGCGGCGACGCGGCGCTCGCGACGACGCTGTCGAGCCCGCAGGTCGCCCCGACGCAGCGGGCCGGCGATCGCACGGTGCCGCCCGAGCTCGACAGCGCCTGCTTCGACGCGCTCGCCGAGGAGCCGGCGCGGCGGCCGACCGCGCGCGAGCTCGCCGAGCGCGTGCAGTCGTACCTCGACGGCGATCGCGACGTCGAGCGCCGCCGCGAGCTGGCCGCCGAGCAGCTGTCGAGCGCGCGCGACGCGCTCGAGCACGGCGGCCCCGACGCGCGCGCCACCGCGATGCGCCGCGCCGGCCGCGCGCTCGCGCTCGATCCGAAATCGGCGGAGGCCGCCGAGCTCGTCACGTCGCTGATGCTCGAGCCGCCCGACGAGCTGCCGCCGGATCTCGTGCGCACGCTCGAGGCGGAGGACCGCGCGTCGAACCGGCAGCGCAGCCGCGCGACGATGTGGACGCTGCTGTCGCTGTTCGCGTTCTGGGCCGTGCTGCCGTTCCTCGACGTCAAGAGCTGGCCGAACCTGATCGCGTTCTATGGCCTGATCGCGCTCGCCGCCGTCGTCGCGCGCGGCACCGCGGCGACCGGCGAATCGCGGCTGCCGGTCACGCTGTCGCTCATGACGATGGTCGTGCTCGCGTTCTCGCGGATCCTCGGGCCGTTCGTGCTGACACCGATCGTCGCGTGCGCGGTGCTGATCTCGGCGACCGCGATCCCCGCGCTCGCGCATCGCCGCCTGCTGTTCGCCACCTGGTCGATCGTCGCGATGATGCTGCCGCTCGTGCTCGAGTGGACCGGCGCCATCCACAGCACGTACCAGATCGGCAGCGGGTTCCTCGTCAGCGGCTCGGACATCTTCGGCATGCGCGGCGAGTACCTCGATCGGATCACGATCACGGTCGCGAACGTCGCGTTCGTCGTGATCACAGGTCTCGTCGCCCACTCGATCAATTCCGGGCGCCGCGAGGCGCAGCAGCAGCTCGCGATCCAGGCATGGCACCTGCGCCAGCTGCTGCCGACCGCGACCAAGGTGTGGCAGACGCGGCGAAAAACGACCGGCGCGTGAGGTCTTCGGCGGTAAGCTCGGTCCGGTGATGGCTCGGACGCACGCCCAGCGGTTCGCGAGCGACAGCCTGCCCCGCGCGGTGTTCGGCGACGCGCTCGCGCTCACCCGCGCGATCGCTTGCGGCGAGGCGACCGCGATCCTCGCGGCACTGTGGGACGACGCCGGCGCCGAGATGGCGCCGATCGCGCGCGTACCCGGCACCGGCTTCGCGGCGACGCTCGACCGCCGCGACCGCTACGTCACCGCCATCATCTTGCCGCCGCCACCGCGCGGCTCCGGCGATCCGGCGGCGATGGCGATCATCGGCCGCGGAGACGGCGTCGACAGGCTGTCGACCGTCGCGTACTTCGTGCTCGACCTCGTGCTCGACCCGCGCACCGGCGCGCCCGGCTTCACGATCTCGTCGCGCGCGGCCGCCGGCGACAAGGGCGTGACCTGGAACGACGGTCCGCTCCCCGATCCGCGCTGGCTCGCCGATCACGTGTTCGAGCTGTATGCCGGGCGCACGCCCGACCCGCGCGCTGGCGTCGCCGAGCTGCCGGGGTGGTACTGGTGGTACGCGTTCGACGGCGCGGCGGCCGTGCGTGCGTTCAACGCCGCGCGCGACGACGCCGAGCGGTTCGACGCCGTGCGCGCCGCGCCGATCCTGCTGCTGCCCGAGATGATCGACGCGGCCGAGATCTTCGTCGGCGACACCGTCGCGGCGCGCCTGCGCGAGCTGCGGCCGTACCTGCGGCGAGCCGCGTCGCTCGCGTCGGCCTGGCAGGCGCTCGCCGACCGGCTGTCGAGCGCGACGATGGGCTCCGCCGCGTCGAATGCCGCGCGCGCGCTGCCCGTGATCTCCGAAGGCCGCCAGTACGGCGCGCTCACCCGCGCGCAGGCGTACGACCTCGAGGCAAAGGTGCGCGCGCGCCTCGCGGTGCTCGGCGTCGACAGCGAGGTCAACCACATGCTGTCGCAGGAGCTGTTCGCGGCCGCGGCCGCGGCCGAGCAAGCGCCGCGCGCGGCGCGTGCCAGCGTCGCGCCGCCGGTCGGCATCGACGATCCGGCGTGGAGGACGCTGTTCCTCGAGGAGATCGATCTCGCGGGCTGCGTCCGCCGCGAGCACGACGAGATCGTGCTCGCGAGCGAGCCGGCGTTCCAGTCGCACGGTGGGCTGCGCGCCGGATCGACGGCATGGGCCGCGGACGAGAGCTCGGCGCTGGCGCGCGTCGTCGACTCGCGCTGGGTGTTCCGCACCACGACGGGCGCGGCGGGGTTCGCGCGGACGCTCGCGGCGACGCTCGGCCTCGCGTTGCCGGCGGTGT
Source organism: Acidobacteriota bacterium (assembly GCA_050257515.1). Lineage (GTDB taxonomy): Bacteria > Myxococcota_A > Polyangia > Haliangiales > Haliangiaceae > JABFXX01. The sequence goes on from JBLMXA010000490.1 coordinate 6,623, forward strand.
TCGCGCCGCAGCTCGGCGACGAGACGCTCGCGTTCGGCGACGACGTCGTGATCCCCGGCATTCGCCGCACCCACATCCTCGTCGTGCGCGTCGGGCGCGTCGTCGCGCGCCTGCACGCCAGCGAGGGCGAGCAGGCCGCCGCGTCACGCCAGGTGCTGCACGCGGCGATGCTGCATCCGCTCGCCGCCAAGATCGCGCAGCGCGCGCGCCAGGGGCTGGCCGCGTACTGGCTCGCGGTCGCGTACCCGACGAACGCGGTCGCCGCGCTCGTCCACTCGCCGGGCTACGACGCGAACCGGCTGATCCAGCGCTACCCGCTGCTCGCGCTCCCCGAGCTACCCGCGGCGCTCGCGACCCAACCCGATCCGTATCCGCGCGTCGCGTCGTCGCTCGCGAGCTTCCAGGCGCAGCTGCGCGCGCACCGGTGGGCGACGTACCGCGAGACGATGCTCGCGCTCGTGCGCGCGTTGCTCGCCACCGACATGGGCGATCCGCGCGTCAATGCGTCCCACGCGCACGAGATCGTGAGCGAGCTCGGCACGCTCGATCCCGATCCGGTGTGGGCGCAGCTCGACGCCGAGTGCCGCGCGCGCGGCTGATCAGGCGGCGAGCACGCCGTCGGCGACCGCGATCGCGCGCACCGAGTCGATCGTGTCGGCCTGCGCCGCGAGCTTGTCGTCGCGGTAGCGGACGAGGCGCGCGAGGCGCAGCGCGAGCCCGCCGGGGTAGCGCGGCGAGCGCTGGACGTCGTTGAACGCGATCTCGGCGACCAGCTCGGGGCGCACGTACACGATGTGGCCGTCGCGATCGACCTCGCGCGCGAGCAGCTCGGCGGTCTGCCACTCGAGGATCGCGTCGGTCATGCCCTTGAACGTCTTGCCGAGCATCACGAAGCCGCCGCTGGCCGGATCGCGCGCGCCGAGGTGGAGGTTCGACAGCCAGCCCTTGCGGCGGCCGCTGCCCCACTCCGCCGCGAGCACGACGAGATCGAGCCGGTGCACCTTCTTGATCTTGAGCCACTGCGCGCCGCGGATGCCCGCGTCGTACGGCGCGTCGAGCGCCTTCGCCATCACGCCCTCGTGGCCGTGCGCGAGCGCGTCCTCGTAGAACGCGACCGCCGCCGCGGGATCGGCGGTGACGAGCCTTGGCACCGCGAACGGCTTCGCGACCTCTTCGAGCGCGGCGATCCGCGTGCGCGTCGGCTCGGCGAGCAGCGGCTGATCGTCGACCAGCAGCGCGTCGAATGCCGCGAGCGTCAGCGGCATCTCGCCGCGCAGCTCGATCCCCTTCTTGCCGAACCGCCGCATCGTGTCCTGGAACGGCAGCGGACGGCCGCCGGCGAAGCAGATCGCCTCGCCGTCGAGCACGAGCCGGCGCGCCGGCAGCGCCGCGACCCGCTCGACGAGCTCGGGCACGTACGCGGTGACGTCGTTGAGCGCGCGCGAGTACGCGCGGACGACGCCCTCGTCCTTGTGCAGCTGCACGCGAAAGCCGTCGAGCTTGTGCTCGAGCGCGGCCGGGCCGGCAAAGCTCGCGAGCGCGGACGCGGCGTCGTCGGCGGTCTGCGCGAGCATCGGCAGGATCGGCCGGAACAGCGTCAGCCCGAACCGGCCGATCTCCGCGGCACCGCCGGCGAGCGCGGCGGCGGCGACCTGGCCGAGATCGCCGGCGAGCATGTAGGCGCGGCGCACGGCATCCGCGGACAGCTCGGCCGCCTTCGCGATCGCCTCGACGACGATGCCGTCGAGCGCGCCCTGGCGCACCTCGCCGACCGCGAGCTCGCCGAGAAACTTCTGCTCGGGCGCGGTCGCGTCGGCCGCGCTCGCGGGCGGCGCCGCCGAGATCGGGCGG
>JBLMXA010000491.1:0-3427 GCA_050257515.1 Acidobacteriota bacterium
CGCGGCGAAGCAGAAGCTGCGGCTCGACACCGTCGAGTCCGACATCGACAAGTTCGATCTCGGCAAGGACCACTGGGATCTGGTGACGATGATCTACGCCGGCGCCGATCCGAAGCTCGTCGAGCGGATCCAGCCGAGCATCAAGAAGGGCGGGCTGTTCGTCACCGAGTACTTCCACGCCGACTCCGACGCCGCGAAGAGCGGCGCCGAGGGCTGGCAGACCGGCCAGCTCGCGAAGCTGTTCGGGGACGGCCGCTGGGAGATCCTGCGCGACGAGGTGGTCGACGACATCGCGGACTGGTCGCTGCGCGAGCAGAAGCTGGTGCGGTTCGTCGCGCGCAAGAAGTGAGCTGCGGTAGCTTCGGCGATCATGCGATCGCTCCTCGCCGTCACGCTCGTCGCGTGTGCACCGCACGCGGCGAAGGTCCCCGTCGATCCGCCCGCGCCGCTGGCGGTCCCGGCCGCCGCGCCGCCGGCGCCGGCGCCGCCGCCCGCGCCCGCGATGCCGGCCGCGCCCGACGAGGCGAGCATCGAGGCCAGGACGCACGACTTCTTCGGCGCGCTCGATCGCTTCGACGATGCAGCCGCCGCCGAGCTCGTCGCGCCGAGCTTCGTGATGATCGACAGCGAGCGGTTCATGGATGCGAAGCAGCTCGCGACCCGCGCGCGCATGGAGCGCGACCGTCACTCGCCGGCGCGCACGCGCACCTGGAGCCAGGAGCGCGTGTACGCGGGACCGTCGTCGATCGTCGTCGTCGGCCACGCCGTCCAGCACTGGCCCGCCGAGCCCGAACATCCCGCCCTCGATCGCGACGGCTGGGAGACCGTCGTGTGGGTTCCCGCCGGCACGAGCTGGAAGATCGCGCTCGTCCAGCGCGCGGTCGCCGGCATGGATGCCGAGAAGCTGCGGTGGAACGAGACGTTCCGGATCGCGACGATCTTCAAGAAGGAACCGAACCAGCTGCTCGTCGACACCGTGAAGGGCAAGAAGCCGGGCCGTGCGCTCGACGTCGCGATGGGACAGGGCCGCAACGCGCTCTACCTCGCGGCGCAGGGCTGGAAGGTCACCGGCATCGACATCTCCGACGAGGGCATCCGCATGGCGAAGGCGGAGGCGGCGAGGCGCAAGCTGAAGCTCGACACGATCGAGGCCGACGTCGACAGCTGGGATCCCGGCAAGGCGCGCTGGGACCTGGTCACGATGGTCTACTGCGGCGCGAGCGCGAACCGCGTGCAGCACCTGCAGCCGAGCATCCAGAAGGGCGGGCTGTTCGTGCTCGAGTACTTCCACGCCGACAGCGACATGGCGGCGTACGGTGCGGGCGGCTGGAAGACGGGCGAGCTCGCGAAGCTGTTCGGCGATGGCAGCTGGGAGATCGTGCGCGACGACGTCGTCGACGACGTCAGCGACTGGGGCCTCGACAAGCGCAAGCTCGTCAGGTTCGTCGCGAGGAAGAAGTGAAGCTCGCGCTGGTCGCGGTGCTCGCGGCGTGCGGCGGCGCGCCGCAATGACGATGGCTGGACCTCGCACGTCGGGAGCTGAAGGTCCTGTTCGACGTCGGCCGGCCGGGCGGCTAGCCACGCGAGTGCGATCGTTCTATGACTGCCGCATGGCAGACATCGCGAAGCAGCGCGCGGCGATCCTCGCGCGCGTGCTCGGCGGCGCGGGCAAGGCGTCGCCGGAGCAGCGCCAGGCGGCGTTCGACAACGCGGGCGTCACGCCCGACGCCGCGCGCGTGCTGGTCGACAAGGTCGCGCACGAGGCGTGGAAGATCGACGATGCCGACGTCGCCGCGCTGAAGGCCGCGGGGCTGTCCGACGACGAGATCTTCGAGCTCGTCGCGTGCGCCGCGCTCGGCCAGGCGTCGCGCCAGTACGAGGCCGCGCTCGCGGCGCTCGAGCAGGCGGGGGCGTGATGCGGCTCGCGGTGCTCGATCGCGGTCACGGCCTCAAGGCGAAGGCGCTGCTCGGCTTCGTCAAGCTCGTGTCGAAGCGGCCGCCGCCCGATGTCATGAAGCTGCTGCTGTACCGGCCCGAGTTCCTCGGCAAGCACCTGAACGCGCTGTTCCAAGAGGCGATGCGCGGGCCCTCGCCGTGGTCGGTCGGCGATCGCGAGCTGATGGGCGCGTACGTGTCGAAGGTCAACGAGTGCGAGTTTTGAACGAAGGCGCACGCCGCGGTCGCGGCGAAGGCGTACGAGGACGACGCGCGGGTCGCTGCGGTGCTCGCCGATGTCGAGACCGCGCCGATCGGCGAGCCGCTGCGGGCGACGCTGCGCCTGCTCCGCACGCTGACGCGCGAGCACGCGGTGACGCCCGAGGACATCACGACGGCGATAGCCGCGGGCGTCACCCGCGAGCAGCTGAAGGACGCGCTCGCGGTGGCGTTCTGCTTCAACGTGATCGACCGGCTCGCCGACACGTTCGAGTTCCACGTGCCCGACGCCGCCGCGTTCGCGGCCGGCGCGCGGATGCTGCTCAGGCGCGGCTACGAGATGTGAACGAGCCGCGCGACGAGCTGGGCGAGCGCGGCGGCCGGGTCGTCGCACAGGCCGGTGTGCACCGGCGACGTCTGCAGGATCGCGCTGCGCGGCGCGACGAGCCAGTGGAAGCGCTCGCCGCGGGGGAGCTGGGCGATCGGCCCGCCGCGCGGATCGCCGGCGGCGATCCACGGGATCACGGCGAGCGCCCGCTCGACCTCGGCGACGTCGACGTGCGGATCGAGCGCGCGCAGCCGCGCCGCATCGAGCGCGACCTGCGCGGCGAGGTAGTCGAGCGTCGGGCACGACACGATGATGCCCGCGTTGATGTGCTCGCCGCGCTCGACGCGCGGCACGACGCGCACGATCGCGTAGTCAAACGTGCTGGGCACGGATCGCCTCCTCGACGAACTCGCGCGGCCCGGCGAGCCGCGCCATCAGATGCTCGACGTAGCGCTCGCCGGGCGCGTCGAGCCAGTCCGCCGGGACCTCGCGGGCGATCGCGCGCAGCAGCTGCTCGGTGACGCGCGGCGCGAGCGCGGCGTCGGCGGCGCGCAGGTCACCGGCGAGCGGCAGCAGCGCGTGCTGCGCGATCGCGCGGAACGGCGAGCGCGCCTTCGCGAGGTGATCGGTCCAGTCGTGGTGGAAGTAGAGCGCCGCGCCGTGGTCGATCAGGTACAGCTGGCGGTGCCAGCGCAGCATGTTCGGGTTTCTCGGCGTGCGATCGACGTTCGTGACGAACGCGTCGAACCACACGATGCACGCCGCGAGCTCGGCATCGGGAGGCGGCGCCAGCGGCGGCTCCCAGTTGAGCGCGCCGGGCAGGTAGTCGACCGCGAGGTTCAAGCCGCCGCTCGCGCGCAGCAGCGCCTGCAGCTCGGGATCCGGCTCGCTGCGCGCGAGCACCGGATCGAGCTCGATCAGCGCGAGCTGTGGCACCGGCAGCCC
>JBLMXA010000492.1:0-5902 GCA_050257515.1 Acidobacteriota bacterium
GTTCCCCGACAGCCAGCAGCGCCAGGTGCGCGTACAGCTCGCCGCCGCGCTGCGCGCGATCGTCACGCAGTACCTGCTGCCGCGCCGCGACGGCGGCCGTGCGGTCGCGGTGGAGCTCGTGCCGGTGACCACCGCGGTGGCGAACATCGTCCGCAAGGGCGAGCTGCACACGCTGCCGACCGCGATCCAGTCCGGCCGCGACGCCGGCATGATCCCGCTCGAGCGCTCGCTCGCGCGGCTGCAGGACAGCGGCGCGGTCGCGCCGCAGGTCGTGAAGCGCGTCGCCGCGGATCACGACCTGCTCGCATCGCTCGCGAAGAAGTAGCTCAGCTCACTTCGCGTGCGCGGCCTTCTTGTCGGCCTTGTCGGCCTTCTTGTCGACCTTCGCGGCGTGCTTGTCGGCGCCGGCGGACCTCGCGTCCGCCCTGTCGGCCTTCACGTCGGCCTTCGCCGCGGCGGCATCGGCCTTCGAGGCCTTCGCCTCGGCCTTCTCGGCCTTCGCGTCGGCCTTCGCGGCGCCCTTGCCGCCCCTGGCATCGGCCTTCGCCGCGTGCTCCTCGGCACGCTCGGCCTTCGCGTCCGCGCGCTCGGCCTTCACTTCGGCCTTCTCCGCCTTGCGGTCGACCTTCGCCGCGTTCCTGTCGGCCTTCGCGGCGTGCTCGTCGGCCTTCATCGCCTTGCGATCGGCCTTGTCGGCCTCGTGCTCCTCGTGGCGGGCCTCGTTGCGCTCGTGGACCTCTTCGCGGCGCTCCTGGCCGTGGTTCATCGGCTGCGCGGCGGGCTCCGGACCAGGGCCCGGGGCGACCACGACGCCTCCCGCAGGCGGCGGCCCCGCCGGCGGCGGTGCGCCCGGCTCGACCACGGTCGTCGTCCCCGACGGCGGCGGCGCCGGCGGCGGCGACGAGGTGTGCGCGGAGCCGCGGAAGAAGCACGCCGGCATCGCCAGCACCAGGACAACCGAATAGAGGTAGTTGCGCATGCCGGCCATGCTAGCGCGGCAGGCTCGCCGGTCGCGATGTGCTCGCTTGGATCACATACATTTTGTGGTCACGGCTTCTTGAAACGCGCGCGATCCAGGCCGTGGCGCTCGACGAGTGCCCACAGGTTCTTGCGGTCCATGCCCGCGGCGCGCGCCGCCTGCGCGAGGTTGCCGCGGTGCGCGTGGAGCAGCTCGGTCAGGTAGCTCTTCTCGAACGCGTCGATCGTCTCCTGCTTGAGCTCGCGGAACGGCCGCGCGACGTCGACCTGCACGTTCGCCGGAGGCGCGGCCGGCGGCAGCGCGATGTCGTGATCCTCGACGATCGGGCCCTGCGCGATCACCATCGCCTGATGGATCTTGTTCTCGAGCTCGCGCACGTTGCCGGGGAACTCGTACGCGCACAGCCTCGCGAGCCCGGCCGGCGACACGCCGTCGATCGTCTTGCCGAGCCGCGCGCGGTACTTCTGCACGAAGTGATGGACGAGCAGCGCGATGTCCTCGGGACGCTCGCGCAGCGGCGGCAGGTGCAGCGGGAACACGTTGATGCGGTAGTAGAGGTCCTGGCGGAAGTGACCGGCCGCGACGAGCTGGTCGAGATCGCGGTTCGTCGCGGTCACGATGCGGACGTCGACGCGGCGATCCTGGTCGTCGCCGATCCGGCGGAACTCCTGCGATTGGAGCACGCGCAGCAGCTTCGCCTGGAGCGCGAGCGGCAGCTCGCCGATCTCGTCGAGGAACAGCGTGCCGGTGTGCGCGGCGGCGAGCAGGCCCTCGCGGTCGCGCGTCGCGTCGGTGAACGCGCCGCGCACGTGGCCGAACAGCTCGTCCTCGAGCAGCTGCTCGGGGATCGCTGCACAGTTGACGACGACGAACGGCGCGTCGTGGCGCGGCGAGCTGTTGTGGATCGTGCGCGCGACCAGCTCCTTGCCGGTGCCGCTCTCGCCGAAGATCGCGACGGTGACGTCGGTCGCGGCCACCATCGCGATCCGATCGTAGAGCTCCTTGATCCACGGTCCCGAGCCGATCAGCACGTCGCTCTTGCGCGGCCGCCGCTTGTGCGCGGCGGCGTCGTCGCCGCCGCCGCTCGCGGGCGCGGCCCGGCCGATCCGGAACACGAGCTCCGCGGCGATGAACGGCCGGCCGACGACGTCGGCGGCGCCGCAGCGTCCCGCGAGCGCGATGCCGTCGGCGCCGGTCGCGACGAGCACGACGCGCGCGCCCGCCGCCGACGACAGCTCGCGCACGAGCGCCGGCGTCGGCGGCGGCTCGCTGTCGAGCAGCACGACGTCGAACGGCTTGCCGCTGCCGCGCGCCCCGCGGGCACGCTCGACCGCCGCGTCGCGCGTCGTCCAGGCGACCTCGCTCACCTGATCGCCGAGCAGGTCGGCGACCGCGTCGCGGGTCGTCACGTGCTTGTCGACGACGAGGACCCGCGGTGGCATCGCGGCATTGTAGCCCGTGTTCGCTACCAGTCGTGGTCAGGATCTTCCGCGCTGCCGTTCGCGCGCCGTCGCGCGCTGTCGCGCTGCATGCGGCGCGAGAAGTCTTCGAGATCGTCGAGCTTGCGGTCGGTCGGCGTGCGCGGGCCCTGGCCGTCGGCGCGCTCGTGCGTCGGCCGGCCGTGGTTCGGCCGCCCCGGCCCACCGTTCTGCGCGCCTTGCTGCTGGCCCTGCTGCCCTTGCTGGCCCTGCTGCCCTTGCGGGCCCTGCTGCTGATTCGAGCCCGAGCCCGAGCCCGAGCCGTTCTGCGGCGGCTGCTGGTTCGAGCCACCTGCCGAGCCATTCTGCGGCTGCTGGTTCGAGCCCTGCTGGCCTTGCTGGCCCTGCTGTTGGTTCGAGCCACCACCGGAGCCATTCTGCGGCTGCTGGTTGGACCCCTGCTGGCCTTGCTGGCCTTGCTGGCCCTGCTGGCCTTGCTGGCCCTGCTGGCCCTGCTGGCCCTGCTGGCCCTGCTGGCCTTGTCTCCCTTGCTGCTGCTGCTGTTGCTGCTGCTGCTTGTGGCGCCGGCGCAGCGCGAGCTCGAGGTTCATGCGCGCGTCGTCGAAGTCGGGCCGCTCGCGCAGCGCCTGCTTGTACGCTTCGATCGCATCCTCGAGCTTGTCTCGATCGAGGAGCGCGTTGCCGCGGTTGTAATCGGCATCGGCGCGCACCGTCGGATCCTTGGCCTTGCCGGCCTCTTTGAGGTCCTCGAGCGCGCGATCGACGAGGCGGTCGCGCTCGCCGGGATCCTTCGTCGCCTTGGCCTTCGCGAGCTCGGCGGTCCCGCGATCGTAGGCGAGCCCGTCGGGATCGACGCCGTCGGCGCCGGCAGCGCGCTCGTAGGCGGCCAGCGCGTCGTCGTAGCGACCCTCGGCGAGCGCGCGGTTGCCCTCGGTGACGTCGGGGTTCGGCGAGCGCAGCGGATCCCACGCGCCGAGCACGAGCAGGAGCAACAGCGCACGTGGTCTCGTCATCACGCCTCCTCCGGATAGCGCCGCCGCCGGCGCGTCGAGATCGCCGCGTCGATCACGAGCAACAGCAGGCCCGCGAACACGAACGGCGGGAACACGTCGTGGACGTCCTTGATCTTCGCCTGCGCGAGCCCGCGCTCGACGTTGCGGAGCCCCTCGACGATCGGCGTCGGATCGACCTCGCCGCGCTCGGCCGCGACGAGGAACCGGCCCTCGTCACCGCCGGCGGCGGCGAGCGCCTTCATGCCCTGGTCGTCGCGCTTGGACACGACGGTCTGGCCGTCGCGCGTGTGCTTGACCTGATCGGTCGGGTTGCCGTTCGCGTCGATCTCGTGGACGACGCCGCCCTGCGGCGTGCCGAAGCCGACCACGAACACCGCGATGCCGAGCTCGCGCGCGGTCGCGACCTCGCGCATCGCGCCCGCATCGGGATCGCCGCCGTCGGTGAGCACGACGATCGCCTTGCCGCGCTCCCCCTGGACCTCGGGCAGCTCGTCCGGGCGAGGATGCGCGACCTCGCGGTCACCGGGCAGCGGGTCGCCGCCGTGGCCGCGCCGGCCGAACTTCGCGCAGCCGAGGTCGTCGTACAGGTCCGGGCGCAGCAGGCAGCGCGAGGCGCGGAACATCTCGGCGAGGTTCGAGCCCGGCGGCAGGTCGGCGGCGCCGAGGTCGTAGAAGAAGCGCGCGGCGACCTCGCGATCCTCGGTCAGCGGGAAGTGCGCGGCGGCGCCGGCGAACACGACGGGGCCGACGCGCGACCCGAGCTTCTCGTCGGGCAGCGCGTCGATCAGCGCGGACGCGAGCTCGCGAGCGCGCGCGAGCCGGGTCGGCTTGATCTTCTTGTCGACCATCGCCTGCGTCGAGCCGACGTCGTCGACGAGCATCGACTTCGACACGTCCACCGCGATCACGACATCGAGCCCCTGCATCGCGACGCTGCGCTCGCCGGCGCGCTGCGGGCGCGCGAGTGCGAGCGCGAGCAGGGTCGCGCCGGCCATCTGCAGCAGCGCCTTGAGCAGCCGCCGTCGCGGCGAGGCGGAGGCCATCACCTTGCCGAGCACCGGGAGCTCGCCGATGCGATGCACGAGCAGCGCGCGACGCCGGCGGTCGTACTCGTACAGGATCGCGATCGCGACCGGCACGGCGCACGCGACCGCGAGCATGACGTGGTTGCCGAACCTCACGGTAGCCTCCGCAGCCGGCCGTACGCGAGCAGCAGCTCGAAGCCGAGCAGCGCGAGCGCGAGCGCGACGAGCGGCACGAACAGCTGCTTGTCGGTGACGTGCTTGGTGATCGTGCGCTTCGTGCCGTTGAGGTTCTTGCGCACGGTCATGAAGCCCTTCTCGAACGAGGTGTAGTCCTCGGCGCGGAAGAACTCGCCGCCGGTGATCTGCGCGATGCTGCGCAAGGTCGCCGGGTTGACCGACATCCCGCCGAACAGGTCGGACTCCTCGCGGCCGACGAGCAGCGTGTAGACCTTGACCTTCATGTCGCGCGCCGCCCGCGCGGCCTCGTCGGGCGCGAACCGCGTGACCCAGTTCGAGTCGCCGTCCGACAGCAGGATCACGACCTTGCTCTTGGCGTCGGAGCGGCGGAGCTGCGCGAGCGCGAGCGCGAGCCCGTCGCCGATCGCGGTGCCGAGCTCGAGGCCGGGCCCCGGCTCCTCGCCGATCGCGAGGTCGGCGACGATCTGCTCGAGCACCTTCAGGTCCTGCGTCAGCGGGCACTGCAGCATCGCCTGCTGGCCGAACACGACGAGCCCCACGCGATCGTTGCCGGTCTCGCGGAGGAACTTGCGGATCACGCGCTGCGCGGCATCGAGCCGGTCGCGCGGCATGTCGGTCTCCTCCATCGACTTCGACATGTCGACGACGAGCATGATGTCGATCGTGTCGACGTCGTGCTTGACGATGCGCTCGGTCTCCGGCCGCGCGAGCGCGACGACGGCCGCGGCGACCGCGAGCACGCGCAGCACGCCGGGCAGATCCGACAGCCACGACGCCGCGCCGCGTGGTCCGACGAGCCCGACCTGCGAGAACCCGAGTGTCGCGGCGCGCCGGCGCTGCAGGTGGAAGCCGACGATCGCGACGAGCGCGGCCGCGGACAGCAGCCACAGCGCGCGCGGCGTCTTCCAGGTCAGCGGTAGCCCCGCGCGCTCGTGATCGAAATCGCGCCACACCGCGAGCACGAGCAACCCGCCGAGCAGCGCGACGAGCAGCCACGGCCACAGCCCGCGCAGGATCCTCGCCGAGCGCTTGCTCACGCCGCCTCCTGCTTCGGCTGCGCGGTCGTCGCGACGACGAGCTCGCGCGCAGCGGCGAGCACCTCGTTCGCCTGCGCCGCGGTCGCGCGCAGCCCGCCGTACTTGACGAGATCGCAGCGCTCGAGCCAGGCCTCGACGAGCGCGCGCTCGTCATCCGGCGCGATGGCGGCGAGCGCGCGCACGAGCTCGGACGTCGTGAGATCGAGCGTCG
>JBLMXA010000493.1:0-4719 GCA_050257515.1 Acidobacteriota bacterium
GCCTCGAACTCGGTGACCTTGGCCTGCCCGTACTGCTCGGGGTCCTGGATCTGTCCCGCGCGCATCGCGAGGAACGAGCCGCCGCCCGCGATCAGCGCGACCGCCGGCGCGAGCGGCACGCGCAGCTGCACGTTCGGCGTGATGCCGACGTAGCCGACGTCGGGGATGTCGATCACGATGCCGCTCGACGGCGGCGGCCGGTTCGCCACCTTGAACTGGCGGTGGCCGTAGTCGAGGCCGACCGTCACGCTCGGGCTCGTCGGCTTGTTGCCGAACACGTAGCGGTAGCGCGCGCCGATGTTCCAGCGGAACTCGTTGGCGCTGTACGTCGTCGCCGGCATCAGCGCGTTGTGCAGGCCGAGCGAGATCGTCTTGTCGTACATGCCCGCGAGGCCGAGCCCCGCGAGCGCGCTGTTCGGGCTACCGACCGCGAGCGGGAACACCTCGCCCTCGACGCGCGCGCCCGGCACCGGGGCGTTCGAGTACGGCTTCGGGCTGCCGGTGCCCTCGGTGAACTGCCGAGAGTTGAACGTCAGGCTGCGGCCGGTGACCGACACGCCGGCATCGACGCGGATCGCCGCGCGGTTTGCGGTGCGCGCGGTCGATGCCGCCTCGACCTCGGCGTGGCCGCGGACCTCGCCGCCGTCGTCGCCGCCGGCATCGTCGTCGGCGCTCGCGGTGCGCTTCTTCTTCGACTTGTCATCGTCGTCGCCGCCGGACGAGTCGTCGTCGCCCTTGTCGCCCTTCGTCGAGCTGTCATCGCCGGAATCGTCGTCGGACTTCTTCTTCGCGACCTTGTCGTCGCCGCCCGAGTCGTCGTCGCCCGACCTGTCCTTGTCTTCCTTGTCGCCCTTGCGGTCCTTCTTCCGCTTCGCCGGCTTGTCGTCGCTGGCCTCGTCGTCGCCGCCTCTCCTGCCCTTCCTCCGGGTCTCCTTCTCCTTCGCGGCCGGCAGCGGGTTCTCGTCGTCGTCCCCACCCTTGGCCTTCTTCCGCGACGGCCTGTCGTCGTCGTCGCCCTTGTTGCCGGCGTCGCCGAGCTTCTCGACCATCTTGTCGTGAAGCGCCGCCTTGAACTTCCTCGACTTCGCGCTGCCGAACTCGATCTTGAAGCCCTTCAGCTTCTTGCCGTGCGCGAACAGCTTGAAGTGAAGGACCTTGTTCGAGCCCTTGGTCGACACCGACGCCTGGACGACCGCGTCCGCGTCGAGCTCGTTCGCGAGCTTCTTCAGCTCCTTCTCCGAGTAGGTGCCTTCGAGGCCGAGCTTGTCGGCCGCGCGCGCGACCTGCTTGGGGCCGACCAGCGCCAGCTCGTCGCCGCCGAGCGCGTCGACCACCGCATCCTGGATGTCTCCGCCGGAGTCGTTGTCGAGCGGCACCAGCGCGACGCGGGGTTTGGCCAGCGCGAGCGCAGGGACCGCCACCAGGACGAAGACCACGGTCGGGAGGATTCGGCTCATCCGCGCCTCGAATATAACACCTGCCCCCGGGGCGATGCCCGGCGAGATTCGCTTGCCAACGCGCGCAAGCCGTTGTCAGCTCGTCGCGTGGACCCCGTCGATCGCCGCAACTTTTCCATCACCGGTGGCCACAGCGCGGTCACCGGCAAGCACCTCGCGATCACGGAGGACACCGTGCTCGTGATCGTCACCGAGGCCTACGGGCCCAAGGGCGACATGCTCGTCGGGTTCTCCGACGTCGAGTTCGACGGTCATCCCGCGGTGACGCTCAAGCTTCGCGCGAACGGCCGCGAGGGCCTCGTCCACCTGTCGCCGATCCACGGCGACGCGCGCAAGATCAAGCCGTTCGACATCGCGTACGGCACGCGCGTCGAGCTGCTGTGCCCGATCTCGAACAAGCCGCTCGACATCGTCGGCGAGGTCGAGGACGGCTCGGGCGCGCGCTACTACGCGATCTACCTCACACCGAACCTGTCGCGCGGCTCGATGGTCATGATCTCGGACGTGTGGGGCCACTACCACTCGCGGATCATCGACAACTTCGAGCTGATCAGCGCGTGGGAGCAGAATCACAGCTCGTAGAGGTAGAAGTACGCGCGCAGGTTCGCGTTCGCGAGCGGCTTCTTGATGCGCGGGCGCATCCCGGCGTGCGCGAACACCTCCTCGAGCAGCGGGTTCGCGACGAGCAGGCCCGCGCGCCAGCCGCGGAAGCGTGACACCGACGCGGCGAGCGCCTCGTAGATCGGGGCGAGCTCGCGGTCGGCGAGCCGCTCGCCGTACGGCGGGTTCGCGACGATCACGCCGCGCGACGGCGCCTCGCGGCCGCGCTCGCGCGCGATGTCGGCGATCGTCTCGGGGCGCAGCTCGGCGACGTCGGCGCGCTGCCAGGTGATGTCGTTCGCAACGCGCGCGGTGCGCGCGTTGTCGCGGGCCGCGGCGAGCGCCTCGAGATCGACGTCGCAGCCGACGACGAGCGGCGCCGCGTCGGCGTACAGCGGCTGCGCGGGCCGCGCGATGCCGCGCCACACCAGCTCGCGAGGCGTCGCGCGCGCGGCGTGCACCGCCTCGATCGCGATCGTGCCGGCGCCGCACATCGGATCGACGAGCGCGTCGACGCGCGGATCGAACCGGCACAGCATCAGCAGCACCGCCGCGAGGTGCTCGCGCAGCGGCGCCTCGCCGTGCTCGCGCCGCCAGCCGCGCCGCGACAGCGAGCCCATGCCGAGATCGATCGAGACGACGAGCGCGCCGGCATCGGACAGCCGCGCGACGAGCCGGGTCGCCGGCCGCTCGGGGTCGACGTGCAGGCGCACGCCCTTGCGCGCGGCGGCGTCGACGAGCGCGTTCTTGATCGTGCCGACGATCTGGCGCTCGCCGGCCGCGAAGTCCTCGACGTGACGCGCCTCGACCGAGATCCCGTCGCCGTCGCGGAACAGCTCGCGCGTGTCGCCGCGCAGATCTTGCGCCAGCTCGTCGTACAGCGGCTCGAGCCGGCCCGCGGACAGCTGGTAGAGGTCCCACAGCACGCGCGTCGGCGTGCGCAGGTACGTCACCGCCGCCCACGCGAGATCGCGATCGAACGGATAGACGAGCTGGCCGAGGCCCTCCTTGCGCGGCTCGGGCGGGCGCGCGTGCAGCGCGCGGCGCGCGACGCGCACGAGCTCGGCCGCCATCACCACGTTCGTCTGCGTCGAGCCGACGACGCGCAGCTCGTCGACGATCACGGCTGTCCGTTCAGCGCGGCGAGCAGCCCGGCGTCGGCGAAGAACCGCTTGTGAAGGTAGAGCCCGCGCTGGTCGGTGTTCGCGGGGCCCTTGGGGCGCGCGTGCAGGTAGCGGCGCTGCAGCCGCACGATCTCGGCGTCCTGCTCGAGCAGGTACCACGCGACGAGCGTCGCGTCGCCGTCGTCGCAATCGGCGCGCGCGAGCCACAGCGTGCGCACGAGCTTGGACAGCGCCGACGGCTCGCCGAGCATCGCGATCGCCGGATCCTCCTTCACGCGCCACAGGCCGCGGCCATCGCGCGCGATCGCGACCGTCTTGAGCTCGACGTCGCCGCGCCAGTCCGGCTCGCCCTCGCCGCGCTCGGTGACGCCGAGCAGCTGCGCGGCGCGGTTGCCCCACGCGCCCTTGTCGCGGCCGCGCGCGCCGAGCCGCACGCCGATCGCGCGATCCGCCGCGGCGAGCAGGTCGTCGAGCGTGTCCGGCTCGCCGTCGGGCGGTCGCGCCGGCGCCGGCGGCGGCAGCGCGCGCGGGTACGCGGCGCACGGCGGGTACAGCCCGCGCGGTCGCGCCTGGATCACGAGGTGGCCGCCGAGCACGACCGGCCGCGGCTGCAGCGCCGGCGCGATCGCGATGCCGCCGCGCTCGATCTCCGCGCCGCGCTCCCACAGCCGCGCCCTCAGCTCGGGCGAGCTACCGGCGTCGACGACGCGCAGCGCGCGCGCGACGTGCGCGAGCTCGCCGCGGGTCAGCGCGTTGAGCAGCCCGCACAGGTCATCTCCCCAGCGCGCGAGCACGTCCGCGGTCGCCTCGGCAATGTCGCGGTCGCGCCGCGACGGCGCGCCCTGCCCGCCCTCGTATCGGTACACGCGCAGCGCGGCGAGCCGGCGCAGCGTCTCGCCGGGCAGCAGCGAGGCGAAGTGCTCGACCGCGTTCACGCGGTACATCGTACGTCAGCGCGCCGCGGCGCGCTCGATCGTGGCGATCACCGCGGGCTCCTCGATCACCCGATCGATGCGCGCGCGCACGGTGCCGTCGGTGGTGACGAAGAGGACCGCCGGCAGCGTCTTCGCGCCGTAGCGCGCCTGGATGTCGCCGTTGTCGTTCGTGACGTCGATCCGCACCGGCACGAACGTGCCGCGCAGCGCGGCCGCGACGCGCTCGCCGTGCAGCTCGCGGCCGAGCTCCTCGCACGGCATCGCCCAGCTCGCGTACAGCTCGATCATCACGCCCGTGTGCTCGGCGCGCGCGCGCTCGAACGCCGCCTTCTCGTCGGTCGCCCACGCGAGCTTCGCGGGCTTGTCACTCCGGCAGCCGCATGCGAGGGCGATCACCACGGCGAGCTTCGTCACGGCGCGAGTGTACCCCGTCCCCGTCCCCGTCACCGTCACCGTCACCGTCACCGTCACCGTCACCGTCACCGTCACCGTCACCGTCTCCGTCACCGTCACCGTCACCGTCACCGTCACCGTCACCGTCACCGTCACCGAGGGCGCGACGCCCTCGGCGGGGCGGTCCGCCTACAGCTTCGCGAGCCGGTA
>JBLMXA010000494.1:0-7445 GCA_050257515.1 Acidobacteriota bacterium
CGCGGGCTCATTCCGCCCGAAAGGGCCGGATGAAGTCGTCGTCTTGCACGGAGCAGAGGAGCTTGTCGTCGCGCTTGAGGCGCGCCCACAGCGCGCCGACCTCGTGCTCGTCGAGCAGGAACACGCGGCCGAGGTACATGCCGTCGCGCGGCTGGGGCGTGTACTTCACGTAGTAGCAGTCGGCGCGCTGCGAGAGCTCGTGCAGGAGTGCGACGAGGTACGCCTGGTCGGTCGCGACGAGGCACAGCTTCTTGTTGCAGAACCGCTCGCTGCCGGCGGCCGGGCCGTGGCGCTCGAGAAACCGGCCCTTGGGCGTGAAGCTTTCGTCCATCGATGTTTGATACCATCAAGGCGATGAGCCCTCGCGTGGAGTTCCGGCGGCTGCGGCCGGACGCGATCGTGCCGCGGTACATGACCGAGCACGCGGCCGGCATGGATCTGTGCGCGGCGATCGCCGCGCCCGTCGAGATCGGCCCCGGCGACGCCGCGACGATCGGCACCGGGCTCGCGATGGCGATCCCGCCGGGGTTCGAAGGACAGGTCCGGCCGCGCTCGGGGCTCGCGCGCGATCATCGCGTGACGCTCGTGAACGCGCCCGGGACGATCGACGCCGACTTTCGCGGCGAGTGCATGATCCTGCTGATCAACCACGGCCGCAGCACGGTCGTGATCGAGCCGAAGCAGCGCATCGCGCAGCTCGTGATCGCGCCGGTCGTGCGCGCGGAGCTCGTGGAGGTCGAGGAGCTGCCGCAGACGGCACGCGGGGCGGGAGGATTTGGCTCGACGGGTCGCACGTGAGCGCCCGCGCGAAGAAGCCGACGACCAAGCCGCCGCCGCGCGCGAAGTCGGCGACGCTCAAGGGCTCGGCGCCGGGGCCAGGTGCGGCGGCGCAGCCATCGATCTATGACTCGGGCAACTTCCACCGCGAGCCGGCGACGCCGATCAGGGCGATCTCGATGAAGACGCCCGGTGCCGACGCATCCCAGCGCGACAGCGCGCCGCGCGAGGTCCCGAAGGTCAAGCTGCGCGCGATGTCGGAGGTCCACCAGTCGGGGAGCCATCCGGCACCGCAGAACCTCGGTTACCTGGCGCCGCCGCGCAACGCCGCCGAGGTCCGCGCGCGCCGCATCTACGACTACGTGCTGTACGGATCGGTGTCGGTGATCGTCGCGTCGGTCGTCGCGCTGATCATCTGGTTCGCGGCCCGCGCGCGATAGCCGGCGCGAGCTGCGCGCGAGGCCGCGTCCACCGCTCGAGCCACAGCGCGCAGCCGATGGTCGGCACGAGCGACAGCACGAACAACGTCACCATCATCGGATCGTGCCACCAGCGGTCGCCGGCCATCAGCGCCGGCGGCAGGGCGTCGAGCGCGAGCGCGCTCGACAGGCCGAGGATCACGAGCACGAGCTCGCGGTGACGATCGAGCCGGCCGGCGATCGCGCCGACCACCGTGCCCGCGACCAGCGCGTACGGGCCGCCGATCAGGATCCCCGCGGCAAGCACGCCGCTCGCGGCGCTCGCGCCGGCCACCCACATCCAGGTCAACGTCACGATCCCGACCGCCGCGGCCGCGACCCAACGACCTTTCGCGGTGTTCGACAGCTCGCCCATCCGGTCGTTGTACGCACGATGAGGCCGGCACATTCCACGGCGCAGACCTGCGTGATCACAGGGCCGTGGTACAAGGTGCCTCGCCATGATCCCGCGCTATTCCCGACCCGAGCAGGCGGCGATCTGGGACGACAAGCATCGCTTCGAGCTGTGGCTCGACATCGAGCTCGCGGCGTGCGAGGCGATGGAGGCGCGCGGGACGGTCCCCGCCGGCACCGCGCAGCAGGTGCGCGCCGCCGCGGCCGGCAAGCTCGATCCGAAGCGCATCCTCGAGATCGAGCAGACCACGCGCCACGACGTCATCGCGTTCCTGACGCACGTCGAGGAGCTCGCCGGCGAACCGGCGCGCTGGCTGCACCTGGGGATGACGTCGTCGGACGTGCTCGACAGCTGCCTCGCGATCCAGACCGGCCGCGCGCTCGAGCGCGTGATCTCGGCCGTCATGGAGCTCGCCGCGGCGCTCGCGGACAAGGCGCGCGCGCACGCGAAGACGCCGACGATCGGCCGCTCGCACGGCATCCACGCCGAGCCGATCACCGCGGGCCTGGTGTTCGCGCGCTGGCACGCCGAGGTCATCCGCGCGCTGAACCGCCTCATCCGCGCGCGTCACGCGATCGCGGTCGGCAAGATCGCCGGCGCGGTCGGCGTGTACGGCAACCTCGATCCCGAGATCGAGCGCGTCGCGCTCGCCAAGCTCGGGCTCGAGCCCGAGACCGTCGCGACGCAGATCGTCGCGCGCGATCGCCACGCCGAGGTGCTGTGCGCGCTCGCGCTGCTCGGCACCGCGATCGAGCAGATCGCGCTCGGCGTGCGGCACTGGCAGCGCACCGAGGTCGGCGAGGCAGAAGAAGGCTTCGGCGCCGGGCAGAAGGGCTCCTCGGCGATGCCGCACAAGAAGAACCCGATCCTCAGCGAGAACCTGTGCGGGCTCGCGCGGCTGCTCCGCTCGTACGCGCAGGCCGGGCTCGAGGACGTCGCGCTGTGGCACGAGCGCGACATCTCGCACTCGAGCGTCGAGCGCGTCGCGATGCCGGACGCCACGATCCTCGCGGACTTCATGTGCGCGCGCGCGACCGATCTGGTCAAGCGGCTGGTCGTCCACGACCGGCGCATGCGCGCGAACCTCGAGCGCACCGGCGGCCTCTACTTCTCGGAGGCGGTGCTGCTCGCGCTGGTCAAGACCGGGCTGCCGCGCCAGAAGGCATACGAGATGGTGCAGCGCTCGGCGCTCAAGGCGATCAGCGAGGCCGCGTCGATGGGCGCGGTCGGCGCGCTGCCGGGGCGGTTCCGCGAGCTGCTCGGCGCCGATCCGGACGTTGCGGGCCGGCTGTCCGCCGCCGAGCTCGATCGCTGCTTCGATCTCGAACACCACCTGCGGCACGCGCCGGCGATCCTCGAGCGCGCGCTGGGAGGGCTTGCCCGATGACCATCGACGACAGCACGCTGCGCGCGCAGCTCGACAAGACGCTCGACAAGACGCCCTGGAAGGCGATCGGCGGCCGGTCGCTGCCGCGCTACGACGGCAAGGTCCGCGATTGCTACATCGACAAGGAGCGCGGCGAGCGCATCATCGTCGTCACCGACCGGCTGTCCGCGTTCGACGCGGTCGTCGGCACGATCCCGTTCAAGGGCCAGGTGCTGAACCAGCTCGCGCAGTTCTGGTTCGAGCACACCAAGGGCCTCGCGCCGAACCACATGCTGCGCGTGCCCGATCCCAACGTGATGGTCGCGCGCGAGTGCGAGCCGCTGCCGGTCGAGCTGGTGATGCGGGCGTACCTGACCGGCGTGACGTCGACGTCGATCTGGAAGGCGTACGAGGCCGGCGCCCGGACGTTCTGCGGCCATCCGCTGCCCGAGGGCATGAAGAAGAACCAGCCGCTGCCGCAGCCGATCCTCACGCCGTCGACGAAGGCGGCGAAGGGCGATCACGACGTGTCGGTGTCGCGCGGCGAGCTGCTCGCGATGGGCAAGATCGACGCGAAGGTGTTCGATCGGGCGGCCGAGATCGCGGCGGCACTGTTCGCGGCCGGCCAGGCGCACGCCGCGAAGCAGGGCCTGATCCTCGCCGACACCAAGTACGAGATGGGGCTCGACAAGGCCGGCCACATCGTCGTGATCGACGAGATCCACACGCCGGACTCGTCGCGCTACTGGTACGCGGCGGATTACGCGCAGCGGCTCGCCGCCGGCGAGGAGCCGCGCTCGCTCGACAAGGAGTACGTGCGGCGCTGGCTCGCCGGCGAGGCGAAGTGGACCGGCGACGGCCCGCCGCCGGTGATGCCGCCCGAGGTCCGCATGGAGGCCGCGCGCCGCTACATCGCCAGCTACGAGCTGGTCACGGGCAGGACGTTCGTACCCGACGGGCGCGAGCCGGTCGGTCGGATCGCGGCGGCGCTGGGGGCCACGTGATCAAGCTGCTCGGTCGCGCGGCGCTCAGCACGGCGCGGCGGCAGAGCGCGCTCGACAAGGCGCACGCGGTCTGTCCCGGCGTGCAGACGATCTACATGCGGTGGGCGTACCTCGTCGACGCCGGCCGCGAGCTGGCGAGCCACGAGCGCGCGCAGCTCGAGCAGATGCTCGAGGCCTCGTCGCGGCCGGGCACGACGCCGGCGCCGAGCGGCTCGGCGTTCTGGATCACGCCGCGGCTCGGTACCACGTCACCGTGGTCGAGCAAGGCGACCGACATCGCGCACGTGTGCGGCCTGGCCGCGGTGACGCGGATCGAGCGGATCGCCGAGTGGACGTTCGCCGGCACCGGCGATCCCGCCGCGATCGGCGCCGCGCTGTCGGATCGGATGACCGAGAGCGTGATCGTCGACGGCAAGGATCTCGAGCGCGTGATCGCGCATCCGGGCGAGGCGAGGCCGCTGCGCACGATCCCGCTCGCCACGCTCGAGGAGGCCAACACGCGGCTGGGCCTCGCGCTCGCGCCCGACGAGATCCACTACCTGCTCGCGCGCTATCGCGAGCTCGGCCGCGATCCGACCGACGTCGAGCTGATGATGTTCGCGCAGGCCAACAGCGAGCACTGCCGCCACAAGATCTTCAATGCCGAGTGGACGGTCGACGGCGTCAAGGAGGAGCGGTCGCTGTTCGCGTGGATCAAGCGCACGACCGAGGCCTCGCCGGCCGGCGTGCTGTCGGCCTACAAGGACAACGCCGCGGTGATCGAGGGCCACGTCGCCGATCGGTTGTTCCCCGACGAGCGCGGCGTGTATCGCGCCGTCCACGAGCCGCACGGCATCCTCGGCAAGGTCGAGACCCACAACCACCCGACCGCGATCTCGCCGTTTCCGGGCGCGGCGACCGGCTCGGGCGGCGAGATCCGCGACGAGGGCGCGACCGGCCGCGGCGGCAAGCCGAAGGCGGGCCTCGTCGGGTTCACGGTGTCGAACCTGCGGCTGCCCGGCGCGCTCGAGCCGTGGGAGCCCGCGGACGAGGCGTGGATCGGCAAGCCGGGCCGCATCGCGAGCGCGCTCGACATCATGATCGACGGCCCGCTCGGCGGGGCCGCGTACAACAACGAGTTCGGCCGGCCCGCGATCGTCGGCTACTTTCGCGCGTTCGAGCAAGGCGACCGCGGCTATCACAAGCCGGTCATGCTCGCCGGCGGCATCGGCAGCGTGCGGATGGCGCACGTCGCGAAGGGCAAGCTGCCTCCCGGCGCGTCGCTCGTCGTGCTCGGCGGGCCGGCGTTCCTGATCGGGCTCGGCGGCGGCGCCGCGAGCTCGCTCGCGCAGGGCGCGTCGCACGAGGAGCTCGACTTCGCGTCGGTGCAGCGCGACAACGCCGAGCTCGAGCGGCGGTGCCAGGAGGTGATCGATCGCTGCATCGCGATGGGGGCGGAGAGCCCGATCCTGTCGATCCACGACGTCGGCGCCGGCGGGCTGTCGAACGCGCTGCCCGAGCTCGTGCACGACGCCGGGCTCGGCGCGCGCCTCGACCTGCGCGCGATCCCGAGCGGCGAGCCCGATCTGTCGCCGCTCGAGCTGTGGTGCAACGAGGCGCAGGAGCGCTACGTGCTCGCGATCGCGGCCGACCGGCTGCCTGAGCTCGCCGCGCTGTGCGCGCGCGAGCGCGCGCCGTGGGCCGAGCTCGGCCACGCGAGCGAGGATGGCCGGCTCGTGCTCGCCGATGGCGAGCGCCGCACGGTCGATCCAACCGCACCGCCATTCGGCGGTGCTGACGTCCAGGCGCAGGGCCTGGCCGTCGACGTGCCGCTCGAGATGATCCTCGGCAAGCCGCCGCGCATGGTGCGGCGCGCCGAGCGCGTCGAGCCCGAGCGCAGGCCGCTCGATCTGGGCGGCGCGAGCGTGCGCGAGGCGCTCGATCGCGTGCTCGGCCACCCGACGGTCGCCGACAAGACGTTCCTGATCTCGATCGGCGATCGCACGGTCGGCGGCCTGGTGTCGCGCGATCCGATGATCGGGCCGATGCAGGTGCCGGTCGCCGACTGCGCGCTGACGCTCGCCGGCTTCGACACGTACGCCGGTGAGGTGATGGCGCTCGGCGAGCGGCCGCCGGTCGCGCTGCTCGATGCCGGCGCGGCGTCGCGGCTCGCGATCGGCGAGGCGATCACCAACCTCGCGGGCGCGCCGGTCGGCGAGCTCGGCCGCATCAAGCTGTCGTGCAACTGGATGGCGGCGGCGGGCCACAAGGGCGAGGACGCGCGGCTCTACGCCGCGGTGCGCGCGGCGAGCGAGCTGTGCGTCGCGCTCGGCATCGCGATCCCGGTCGGCAAGGACTCGATGTCGATGGCGACGCGCTGGGACGGCAAGTCCGTCGTGTCGCCGGTGACGCTCGTCGCGACTGCGTTCGGGCCGGTCGAGGACGTGCGGCGCGCGGTGACGCCCCAGCTGCGCGGCGGCTGGCTGTTCCACGTCGATCTCGGCGGCGGCAAGGCGCGGCTCGGCGGCAGCGTGCTCGCGCAGTGCTTCGGCCAGCTCGGCGAGGAGCCGCCGGATCTCGACGATCCGGCGCGCCTGCGCGGGTTCTACGACGCCGTGCAGACGCTCGTCGCCGACGGCTCGCTGCTCGCGTACCACGACATCTCCGACGGCGGGCTGATCGTCGCGGCGCTCGAGATGGCGTTCGCGAGCGGCCGCAGCCTCGCGCTCGAGACGTCGCACGTGCACCCCGATCCGGTGCGCGCGTGGTTTGCCGAGGAGCTCGGCGCGATCGTCGAGGTCGCGAACGCCGATGTCGACCGCGTGCGCCAGCGGCTCGAGGCGGCCGGCGCGCGGGTCACGCGGATCGGCATGGCGCCGGATCGCGCGGACACCGGTAACGTCGCGCGCGTGAACGTCGGCCACGGCGCCACCGTGATCGCCGCCGAGCTGTCGGAGCTGCGCGCGCGGTGGTCGCACGTCACGCACCAGGTCGCGCGCCGCCGCGACGACGCCGCGTGCGCCGACGAGGAGCAGGCCGCGCGCGTCGCCGGCGCCGGGCTGTCGGCGAACCTGACGTTCGATCCGGCGGAGGCGCCGGCGGTGCTCGCCGGCGCGCGGCCGCGCGTCGCGATCCTGCGCGAGCAGGGCGTCAACGGCCAGATCGAGATGGCGGCGGCGTTCACGCGCGCCGGGTTCGAGGCCGTCGACGTCCACATGACCGACCTGATCTCCGGCCGCGTCGACCTCTCGGACATGCGCGGCGCGGTCGCGTGCGGCGGGTTCTCGTTCGGCGACGTGCTCGGCGCTGGCCGCGGCTGGGCGGCGACGTTCCGTTACAACGAGCGCGCGCGCGACGCGATCCGCCGGTTCGTCGACCGCAGCGACACGTTCGTGCTCGGCGTGTGCAACGGCTGCCAGATGGTCGCCGATCTCGCACCCGACCTC
>JBLMXA010000495.1:0-11072 GCA_050257515.1 Acidobacteriota bacterium
ACGTGCGTCGCCGCGCTCGACATCAGGTTCGCGCGGTGGCCTGGGCTGTTCATCAGACCCTCGTGGGCCTCGCCGAGGCCGTAGGCACGCGCGACGTTCTCGAGCACGACCGCGGTCTTGATGCCCGCGGCCTTCACCCGGTCGGCGGCCGAGCCGGTCTTCGGCGAGATATGCGCGACGACCTTGGTCTCGCGCATCTCCTCGGAGTGCGCGCGCGCGACCTGCGCGACGCGGTCGTCCCACACGAGCGCGGGCAGCCCCGCGGCCTGGCGATCGCGATTCAAGAGCGCGAGCAGGCGCTGCTCGGCCTCCTCGGGCTGGACGACCGCGGTATCGTCGCGCGTCGATTCGATCGCGATCGCGAGCGGCGGCTCGCTCGCGCAGTACACCGGGAAGTTCGCGAGCACGGTCGAGCCGGCGCTGTCGCTCGCCGTGATCTCGATCTGCTGCTTGCCGGTGTGCTTGCCGCAGCCGACGTCGGTGCGGAACGCGCCGGCGCGTTCGGTCTCGATCGCGAGCCGCTCGGTGTCGCCGGTGTCGTACGTGACGAACACCTCGGGGTCGTGGTAGCGCGGGTCGACGACCGCATCGAGCGCGAACGTGCCGCCGGCGGGCAGCGCGCGCGGGATCGGGTTCGTCGTCACGCCCGAGCCCTGCAGCGCGAACACGACCGCGCCGGTGCCATCGGCGTCGCGCTTCGCCGCGCCGATGCCGATGCGCGCGTTCGCGCCGTCGGCGAGGATCTCGGTGAGCCGCGGCCTCAGCTGATCGACGATCAGATCGGGCTGCGACACGTCGCCCCACACGACGAGCAGGTGCGGCGATGGCTCGATGATGCCGTTGCGCTGCAACGCGAACTCGACGAGCGAGTAGCCGACGACGCCCTCCTCCGGCACCACCTCGGCGAGCTCGGCGCACGCGCGGAACAGCCGCGCGTCGGCGACCGGCAGCGGCAGGTGCGCCGACATCGCGGCCTGCTGCACGGCCTCGATCGCCTCGTCGCCCAGGCGCGTGTGCACCGGCGGCTGCACCGGCTCGTTGTAGCGGCTCGCCGGCTCGCTCGCCGGCGCGAACGTCTGCGGCTGCACGTTCGCGCTCGCGCTCGCGCCGTGCCGCCAGCTCGGCTGGGTCCCCACGCGCTGCGGCGAGCCACCGCACGCGGCGACCACCAGCGCGATCACGGCTCGCTTCACACGGTCGATCGTATCACGGCGTTTTCGGAACGCTCGTCGCACGCATCACCCGCGGCGACATGATCATCGCGCTGCCGCTGCCGCTGCCCTGCGGCGGCGGCGGAGCCGTCGGCGGCGGTGGTGCTGGAGGCGGCGGCGTCTGCGCCGGCCGCTGATCCGTCGACGGGAGGCCCGTCGTGATCCTGCCGTGGGTGTCGGCGAACACGATCGTCAGCATGCGATCGAGCGCGTGAAAGTCCTGGTACGTGATCCGGTTCCAGCTGCTCGCGCTCGGCGAGCCGCCGCCGCTCTTCGCGTCGACGCGCACGACGTTGAGCCGCCAGCGATCGCCGACCTGCGGCGGGATGCGCACGTTCATCGCCTGATCGCGGCCCTTCACCGCCGCGAGCGGGATCGCGATCTCGACGTCCCAGCCCTGATCGGTGTCGCCCGCGACGTCGGCCGTGCCGCGCACCTTGACCGCGGTCACCATGCCCGAGTCCCACTTCTCGTCGCCCGGCTGCGCGCGCGTGCTCGCGAACCACGAGTCGAACGTCGCGTTGTTCGGGTTGACCTGGAGCTCGACGTAGCCGCGGCGGTTGCCGTCGGCATCGATGAAGATCTCGATCGCGTCCTGCTTCCACAGCGGATCGTCGTGCTGCTTGTACTGGCTGTAGACGTCGCTGTCGATCACCGACACGAACACGTACAGGTTCTGCTCGTCCCACGTCATCCGCGCGGTCGCCTTGCCGACCGGCTCGGGGCTGCCCTCGGCGGTGACGAGCTCCGGCGACACCGCGGCGGTCTGCCACCCCGGCTCCGCCGCGACGCCGTCGATCGTGATCGGCCCGGCCGCGTGCGGCACGTACACCGTGCCCGCCGGCGGCGGCGCCTTCGACAGATCGACCTGCCACGTGCGCGCGACGATCGCGCGATCGACGACGCTGGGGCCCAGCGCCGGCATCCGATCGCCGACGTCGTGGCCGCCGACCTGGATGAGGCCGACCTCCAGCGTCGCGGTCTTCGACCTCCAGTCCGGGCGCAGCACGAAGTCCTGGACGTCCTGGATGATCTCGCCTGACTTCCAGGTCTCGGGCGGGTGGCCGAGCTCCATGTCGGTCGCCGGCAGGTACATGAAATCGGCGGTCTTCGGCTCGCCGCGCAGGATCGCGAACACGCGCCAGCCCGGGCCGGGCGGCCGTAGCACCTGCCAGTAGTGCGTGATCTTGCCCGGCTGTCCGGGCGCGAGCGTGTCGCGCTCGACCTTGTTGCCGGCGTAGACCACCGCGCCGCCGAGCGACACGTCGGCGCGCTGGACGTCGGCCGGCACGGCGGCGACGAGGTTCGCGGTGACATACGCGGGCTCGATCTTCTTGTGCTGCGGGCCCGCGCCCTTGTCGACGCACGCGCAGATCGCGAGCCACAGGAGCGCGTGCTTCGTCATACGATCAGGTCCGACGCGTCCTGGAACAGCGCGCGGTTCTGCTTCTCGCGGGTGACGACGAGCTTCTCGACCTCGGCGAGCAGCGTGGGATGCTTCGCGGCGACCTGATCGAAGTCGGCCTTCGCGAGCCGCAGCAGCACCGCCGGTTCGACCGCGACGACGTCGGCGACCGCCGGGGCGCCGCTGACGAGCGAGATCTCGCCGACCGCCGCGCCGGGGCCGAGCTCGGCGACCGTGCTGCCCGCCGCGCGCACGTCGCAGCGGCCGCTGACGACGACCCACAGGTGATCGTTGCGCTCGCCCTCGCGGATGAACGTCGTCCCGGCGGGGACGAGCTCGGTGGCGAACTTCGCGAGCAGCGCGTCGCGATCGGCGTCGCCGAGCGCGCGGAACAGCTCGGACGTGCGCACGAGGTTCGCGAGCAGCCGCGCCCGCGCGTGGTACGCGAGCACCTCGGCGAGCTTGGGCTGCTTCTGCGCGGCGGTCTCGACCGCGCGCGCCGGGATCTCGAGCACCCAGCAGTCCTCGCGTGCGGTGACGCGCGCGGTGCGCGTCGTGCCGCCGACGAGCGCGATCTCGCCGAAGAACGCGCCGGAGTGCAGCTCGCCGAGCTCGGCACCGTCGCGCGCGACCGCCGCGCTGCCGTGCGCGAGCCAGTACAGCGCGGTCGCCGGCTCGCCGATCTCGATGATCTTCGCGCCTGCGCCGTACACGCGCGCGGTCATCACGCCGATCAGCGCGCGCGCACCGCCCGGCGACAGCGCCGAGAGCAGCGGCGCCGGCGCGACCTGCGCGGGCCGCCGCGCGACGAGCCACGGCCCGAGCTCCGCGATCAGCGCGCGCGCGACCTCGCTCGGCGTGCCGATCGGCGCGCGCGCCTGCGGCGGCTCCTCGGGCGCGGGCGGCGTCTTGAACGTGAAGTGCGGGCCGCCGCCGGCGTACGTCTCGATCACCTGGTCGACGAGCTCGGGCCCGCGCACGCTGCCGCGCTGCGCGAGGTGCCGGCCGCACGCGACCGCGAGCGCGACCTTGCCGCCGACGCGCGCCGCCTCGCCGATCGTCGCGAACGCCTGCTCGGCATCCTCGGTCGCGCCGAGCGCGTCGAGCACCGCCGCGACCTCGAGCCACGCGCCGTGGTCGCCGGGATGCGCGCGCAGCCGCTCGCTCGCGGCGGCGAGATCCTGCTCGGTGACCGGCACGCCCGCGTTATACCGCGACGCAGCCAGAGAATAGGGAATAGGCAACAGGGAACCGAGAAGTCAGAAGTTCCGGAAGTTCCAACTTCTCGGTTCTCTGTTGCCTATTCCCTATTGAGTCAGAAGTGCCACAGCGTCGGCCCGATATCCGGCACCGCGTGCGTGCTGTTGAGCGGCAGCTCTCTCGCGCGCGTCCCCGGCTGCGTCGTCGAGCTCTGTGTCGCGATCTCGTAGACGACGTACGCGCTCACCGCGACGACGGCCCAGAACCACCACTTCTTGTAGACCGGCTGCTCCTTCGGCTGCGGCTTGTCGGTCGGGCCGAGGCCGCCGGCCGGGGTCGGGCCGGTCGTCGCCGCGGCGGTGCCGTTCGTCGGCGGCGCGCCCGCGCCGGGCTGCGGCTGGCCGTTCGGGGCCGCGCCCGCGCCGGCGCTCGCGCCAGCGCCCGCGCCGACCGCCGCGCCGGCACCCATCGCGGGTCCACCGCGCGTGTCCATGCCGCTGGTGCCCGCGCCCATCCGCTGCTCGCGGATCGCGTTGACGTCGATGCCCTGCACGCGATCGAGCTGCGCGTCGCCGGTCGACACGACCTGGCCGGTCCCCGGCGTGCCGGTCGTCCCGACGCCGACGCTCGGGCCAGGCGGCGGCAGCGCGCCCGCGCCGGCAGCGGCGCCGCCGCTCACGCCGCCGCTGACGCCACCGGCGGCGCCGCCGACCGTCGCGCCCGCGCCGACGGTGGCACCGACTGCCGCACCGGCACCAGGTCCCGCCTTCGCCGCGTCGGCCTGCTTCGCCGCCTCGGCCTGCTTCGCCGCCTCGGCCTGCTTCGCCTCGTCGGCCTTCCTCGCTTCCTCGGCCTTCTTCGCCTCGGCCGACTTCACCGCCGCCTCGAGCCGCGAGATGCTCGCCTCGATCTCGGCGCGCTTGTCGGCGTTCGGGACCTTGTTCAGGTACTCCTTGTAGTACTGGATCGCCGGCTGCGCGTCACCGAGCTTGTCGTAGCAGAGCGCGAGGTTGTAGTTGTTGAGGTCCGCCGGCACGAGCTGCTGCGCGGTGGAGAACTCCTTGATGGCGGCCTTGTAGTCGCCGGAGCCATACGCCTTGACGCCGGCCTGGTAGTGCGCGCGCGCCTCGGCGCGATCGTCGGCGTACGAGCGCGTGCCCGCGACCCCCAGGAGGAGCGCGACGATCAGGAGCAACAGGGAGCGAGGAGCGGGTCGGCGCATGAGGTGCCTCTCGTCGGAGTGTCTCTCAGCAGGTGTGCCAGATGCGGTGACGATGGCCACCGACATCAGTTTTCGATCTGACACGCAGGCGCATCGGCGTGCGTGCCGCAGAACTGGGCCTGACAGTTCTTGTCACCCGGGTCTTTGAGCGTCGCCGAACAATCCGGGTGGCCTGGCTTCGGGGTTTGAACGACGTTCGTCGGATGGCTCTGGCCCGGGATGCGGTCGAGCTTGACCGTGACCTTCTTCTTCGTGCCGT
This sequence comes from Acidobacteriota bacterium, assembly GCA_050257515.1. GTDB lineage: Bacteria > Myxococcota_A > Polyangia > Haliangiales > Haliangiaceae > JABFXX01. Next base: position 5,298 of record JBLMXA010000495.1, read on the forward strand.
CGACGACGACGGTCTTCTCCTTGAAGCCCCTGGCCTTGATGACGATCGTGCGTGGCGTGCCTTCGGTGACGACGAGATCGACCGGGCCGTCGTCGACCTTCTTGCCGCTGTCCCAGGCCTCGAACGGCGTGTACGGCGCGGTCATTACGAGAACATGAAGCCGCTTGGCCGCAGGCTCGACCGCCGAGCCGGCGCTGCCCGTCGCCGCGGATCCGGCGCTGCCCGCGTTGCTCCCGGTCGCCACCACCGCGCTGCCCGCGCTGCCGGTCGCCGCGCTGCCGGTCGCCGCGCTGCCGCCACTGCCGGTCGCGACGATCTGCGAGCCCTGGTCCGAGCCCGCCGTCGAGCCCGAGCCGCTCTGCGCGGTCTTGGTCTGATCGTTGTTGAGCAACACGAACGCGGCGACGCCGCCGCCGACCACGATCACCGCGAGGATCGCGATGATGAGGCCCATGTTGCTCTTCTTCGGCGCGACGTACGACGACGAGGCCGACGACGGGCTGTACAGCCCCGACTGGTTCGCGATCGCGCCCATCGGCGGACCGCCCGGCATCGGCGTCGAGTGCGGCATGCCGTAGCCGCCGCTCGGGCCACCTGCCGCGATCGTCGCGGCCTGCGGGGTCGCCATCGCGCCCAGCTGACCTGGCTGCATCGGCGCCGGCGTCGGCTGCGCCATGTGCTGCGCGCTGCCGACCGGGAACGCCTCCATGTACGTGCTCATGCCGGGGCCGGCGATGCCGCGATAGACGCTGATCAGCGCGTTGACCAGCTCGTCCATCGTCGCGTAGCGCTGCGCCGGGTTCTTCTGCATGCAGCGCGTGATGATCTCGGCGAGCCCGATCGGCAGCTGGCGCCCCGCCTTCGCCGCGCGCTGCGCGACCGGCTCGGGCTCCGTCGTGATGTGCTGCGTGAGGATGCCCATGAACGACTCGCCCGAGAACGGCAGCGAGCCGGCGAAGCACTCGTACATGATCACGCCCATCGCGTAGATGTCGGTCCGCGCGTCGACGGGATTTCCGAGCGCCTGCTCCGGCGCCATGTAGAACGGCGTGCCGAAGATCGTCCCGGTGCGCGTCAGGTGGTTCTGGCCGTCGTTGCCGCTGACCTTCGCGATGCCGAAGTCGAGGATCTTCGGGACGTCCTCGCCGTTGGGCGCGATCGTCACGAAGATGTTCTCGGGCTTCATGTCGCGGTGGACGATGCCCTTGGCGTGCGCGGCGGCGAGGCCGTGGCCGGTCTGGATCAGGATGTTGAGCAGGCGATCGGGCGCGATCGGCTGCGTGATCATGTCGTTGAGAGCTGCGCCGTTCAGCAGCTCCATGCACATGTAAATGCGGCCGTCCGGGAGCTGACCGAAGTCCTCGATCGCGATGATGTTGCGGTGACCGATCGACGAGCTCGAGCGCGCCTCCTGGCGGAACCGCTGCACCGCCTCGGCGTTGGACACGATCTCCTGCTTGAGCAGCTTGATCGCGAACTTCTTCTCGATGTGCACGTGCTCGGCGGCGAACACCTCGCCCATGCCGCCTTCGCCGATCAGCTTGGTGATGCGATAGCGGCCGTCGAGCACGGTGCCGACCAGCGAAGGTGCGGCTGGTGCTTGCGGGAACGATCCCGACGCTGGTCCGTCTGCCATGGAGAGCGACATTATAACGTGAGGTCGGTGTAGTTACATGCACACACCGACGCCGTCGGCGGTGGCCTCGCCGTCGACGTTGATCGTGCACTGCTCGCCGATGGGACACCCGGCGAGGTCGGTTCGTCCGCACGCGCCGGCGGGAAGGGGTGGTAACAGCTGGCACGCTCCCGCCAGGCAGCGCGGCGCGAGCGCCGGCGCGCAGGTGTCGGCGAGCGGGCAGCTCGGGAGCTCGGGGCAGCCCAGGCTCGCGTCGAACGCGCCCTGCTCGCTCGCGGGCACCGCGGTGTCCTGGCCGCCGCGCGCGCAGCCGCAGCAATCGGCGCGCGTGCGGACGCAGTCGGCATCGCTCGCACACACCGGATCGGAGTTGCTCGCACACGCACACGCGAGGCAGCCGGTCGCCGGATCGATCGCGAAGCCGTCCGCGCAGGTCAGCGCGCACGCGAGCGGCGCGCACGCGAGCGCGCACGTGCCGGCGTTGCAGATCGCGTGGACGTCGTTGGGGCACGACATCGCCGGGCAGCCGACGCTCGTGCAGCCGCGGTGCACGGGATCGGCGAGCGCGACCGCGAACGTCGGGCACTCGCAGCAGCTCGCCGCGGCGAGCACGCAGTCGGCGTCCAGCATGCACTCGGCCCCCGTGCCGTCGCCGCCGAGCATGTCTCGCCCGCCGGTCTGGCAGGCGACGAGCAACACGAGCAGCACGCGCATCGACACCTGACGGGAGCACGCGGCGTGCCGGCGCTAACCGCGCGAGATCGCGCCGCGCCTCCTCGGATTTTCGTGTCTCGTCAGACCGATCTCGTAGCGTGCCCGTCACCGATGGGCGCCAACATCATCACGAAGACCGATCGTCAGATGGAAGATCGCATGCTCGCAGTGGCCAGCGATCCGATGCGCGCCGACACGCTCGCCAAGGCGCGTGCGTTCAAGCGCACGTGGCTGGAGCTCGCGGAGGCGCTGACCCGCGTGCAGGCGAACAAGTCGTGGGAGGCGTGGGGCTACCCCGACTTCGACGCGTACTGCCGCAAGGAGCTGCACCTGCGCGGCTCGACGGTCGCCAAGCTGCTCGGCAGCTACCGCTTCCTCGAGACCAGCGCGCCGCGCGTGCTCGAGCGCGCGCGGACCACGGCGCCGAGCGAGCTGACGGGGCCGATCCCGAGCCTGCCGGCCGTCGAGTTCGTGCAGAAGGCGACCGAGCGCGGCGCCGCCGATCAGGAGACGCTGGAGACGATCCAGCGCGTCGCGTTCGAGGAGGGAGTCGACGCGCCGATCCTCGCGCGCCGGTTCAAGGACGTCGCGTTCCCCGAGACCGATCGCGATCGGCGCGAGAAGCTGCGCGCCGCGATCGCGCAGGCCGCGCGCCGGCTGTCGTCGCTGATCGCCGAGGAGGGCTCGCCGGTGCCGAAGAAGCTCGCGATCCAGTGCGAGGAGCTCGTCGGCGAGCTGCTCGAGGCGATCGAGAACTGATGGCGCGCGCGATCGTCGCGCTCGTGATCGCCGGCGCCGACGTCGCGCTGTTCGTCACCAGCTCCGATAGCTGGCGCTACGTCTACCTCGCGGCCGCGGTCGTGTTCGCCGGCCTCGCGGTCGCCGCGTTCGTGATCGCGCGCCGGCGCTAGCCGCGGCGTATCGGCCGCGCCGCGATCGCCGGCGACGCGCGCGAGCTCGGCGTCGCGGCGCTCGACGAACGCGCCGGTCGACCAGCCCGGTCAGCGGATCGATCCCCGGCGCGGCATCGTACGATTCGTGCACACGTGACGCGCGTCGCGTGACGAACGGGCGGGTGATCCCGTTACGATGGGACCGTGCGGATCGCGATCCTGGTCCTCGCGGCGTGCGGCGGCGGCAGCGGCAGCAGGGCCGACGCGCCGCAGCCGCCGCACAGCGGCTACATCCAGCTCCAGAGCTACGACGCGATGAACGCGCCCGGGACGGCAACGCACGGCGGCAGCGCGACCGCGGCGCTGTTCGCGACCGGCGAGCAGTGCACGACGATGCGGCACGTCGGGCCGTGCGACCTCGTGCAGTGCGCGGCCGTCGCGCCACCCGCGGCCAGCGGCGGCACGATCACGATCACCGGCGCCGCGCTCCCGCTGTCGCTGACGCCGGCGGCCGACGGCACGTACGCGGAGTACTCGACCCAGACGATGCCGCTGTTCGCCGGCGGCGAGAGCATCACGTTCGCCGCCGCCGGCGCGGACGTGCCGGCGTTCACGAAGACGCTGAGCATGCCGACCAAGGCCACGATCACGGCGCCCGCGAAGCCGACGGGCTACCTGGCCATCAGCCGCACGCAGGACCTCGCGATCGGCTGGTCCGGCGGCGGCAGCGGCCTCGTCCAGATCACGCTGCTCGGTCAGCTGTCGACCGACCCGCGGCTCCAGTGCAGGTTCTCGGCGGGCGCGGGGGCGGGCGTCGTCCCGGCCGCCGCGCTCGCGACGGTGAGCACCGGCATGGCCGCCTTCGCGATGGCCTCGATCTCCGACAGCGAGCAGGACGCCGGCGACTGGGCGATCGACGTGTCGGGTTACTTCAACGCGGTGTGGCCCGACGACTCGATCGTCAGCGGCGCCGCGTCGCTGCAGTGAGCGCGCTGGCGCCTCGCGTCGCCGCGTGGCGACTGCCGACGCCCCCGCGCCTGGCGTTGCGCCGGCATGCGCGGCTCGCGCGCGTGCACTACGTTCGCGTCACTTCCGCGACTTGTCGCTGAGCTTCGCGAACGGGTTGTTCGTGAAGCCCGAGACGCCCCAGCCCTCGGGCGGCGCCTCGCGGCGCTCGTCGCGGCGCGGACCGCGGTCGTCGCGCCGGTCGTCGCGGCGCGGGCCGCGGTCGTCGCGGCGCGGACCGCGATCGTCGCGGCGCGGCTGGCCCTCGCGCTGATCGCGCGGCGGCTGATCGCGCGGCGGCTGGTCGCGCGGCGGCTGATCGCGCGGCTGCTCGCGCGGCGGACGCGGCCCGCGATCGTCGCGCGGAGGTCCTTGCTCGCCGCGCGGCGGCTGCTCGCCGCGCGCCTGTTGCGGCTGGTCGCCGCGCGGCGGACGCGGGCCGCGTCGATCGCCGCGCGGCTGGCCCTCGCGGCCCTGCGGCGGCCCGCCGCCCTCGCGGCGCGGCTGGCGCGGCGGCCGCGGCTGCTGCTCCTGCTGCTTCCGCGCCGACAGCGCGATGCGCTTGCGCTGGTTGTCGATCTCGAGCACGCGCACGGTCAGCTTCTGGCCGACCTTGACGACCTCGCTCGGATCCTTGACGAACTTCTCGGCGAGCTGGCTGACGTGGACGAGGCCGTCGTTGTGGACGCCGATGTCGACGAACGCGCCGAACGCGGTGACGTTGGTGACGACGCCCTCGAGCACCATGCCGGGCTTGAGATCCTCCATCGTCGTGACGTCGTCGCGGAACTTCGGCGGCGAGAACTCGGCGCGCGGATCGCGGCCCGGCTTCTTGAGCTCGGCCACGATGTCGCGCAGCGTCGGCTCGCCGACCTCGGCGGTGACGTACTTCGAGAAGTCGATCTTGTCGACGAGCTCCTGGTTGCCGATCAGCTCGGGCAGCGACGCGCCGAGGTCGCCCGCCATCTTCTCGACGAGCGGATAGCGCTCGGGGTGCACCGCGCTCGCGTCGAGCGGGTTGCCGGCGCCGCGGATGCGCAAGAAGCCGGCCGCCTGCTCGAACGCCTTGGGGCCCAGGCCGCTGACGTCCTCGAGCTGGCCGCGCGCGCCGAACGCGCCGTGCTCGTCGCGGTGGAGCACGATCTTCTTCGCGAGCGACTTGCCGATGCCGGCGACGTAGCCGAGCAGCTGCGCGCTCGCGGTGTTGAGCTCGACGCCGACGTGGTTGACGCAGTCCTCGACGACATCGCCGAGGCGCTTGCCGAGCAGCGGCTGGTGGACGTCGTGCTGGTACTGGCCGACGCCGATCGACTTCGGCTCGATCTTGACGAGCTCCGCGAGCGGATCCTGCAACCTCCGCGCGATCGAGATCGCGCCGCGGATCGTCAGATCGAGCTCGGGGAACTCCTCGCGCGCGAGGTCCGACGCCGAGTACACGCTGGCGCCGGCCTCGTTGACCTGCACGACGTACGGCGCGTCGGCCGTGTCGAGCACGCAGGCCTCGCGCAGCACGCGCTTGACGAAGCC
>JBLMXA010000496.1:0-5522 GCA_050257515.1 Acidobacteriota bacterium
ACGCGCTCCCCGAGCTCGAGCGCCGCGTCGACGCCGGCGCGCTCGCGCACCTGCTCGCGTTCCTGACGACGCCCGCGGAGCAGAGCATCCTCGCCGGCGTGCGCAAGCTGCCGCCCGCGCACCGGCTCGTCGCGTCCCCGCACGAGCGGCGGGTCGAGCGCTACTGGGACGTGCACTTCGAGCCGGGTGCGCCGGCGCGCGAGGACGACCTCGTCGACGAGCTGCGCGCGAAGCTGGACGAGGCGGTGCGCCTGCACATGGTCAGCGACGTGCCGATCGGCGCGTTCCTGTCGGGCGGCGTCGATTCGAGCGCGGTCGTCGCGATGATGGCGCGCGCCAGCTCGCGGCCGGTCAAGACGTTCTCGATCGGGTTTCGCGAGCAGGACTTCGACGAGCTCCGCTACGCGCGCCAGGTCGCGCGCGCGTTCGGCACCGATCACCACGAGGAGATCGTCGAGCCGGACGTGCTGCCGTCGCTCGAGGACCTCGTGTGGCACCTCGACGAGCCGTTCGGCGACTCCTCCGCGATCCCGACGTACGTGGTCTCGCGGCTCGCCCGCCGCGAGGTCACGGTCGTGCTGTCGGGCGACGGCGGCGACGAGCTGTTCGGCGGCTACGACCGCTACCTCGTCGAGCAGCGCGAGCGGCGGCTCGACTGGCTGCCCGGCGTCGCGCGCGCGCTCGTCGGGATCGTCGGCGACGCGCTGCCTGCGGGCACGCGCGGCAAGAACTTCCTGCGCCACCGCGCGCTCGCCGGGCCGGCTCGCTACCTCGCCGCGCAGACGCTGTTCCCGCGCGACGAGCGCGCGCGGCTGCTCGCCCCCGAGCTGGCCGCGGAGCTCGATCTCGACGCGCCCGAGCGCGCCGCCGCCGACTACCTCGCGCGCGCCGGCGACTGGCTGTCGGGCACGCAGGATCTCGATCTCCACGCGTACCTGCCGCTCGACATCCTGACGAAGGTCGATCGCACGAGCATGGCGTGCTCGCTCGAGGCCCGCGTGCCGCTGCTCGATCACGAGCTGGTCGAGCTCGCCGCGCGGATCCCGGCGGAGCTGCGGCTGCACGGGACGACGACGAAGTACCTGTTCAAGCGCGCGCTGCGCGGCATGCTGCCCGACACGATCATCGAGCGGCGCAAGCAGGGGTTCGCGGTGCCGCTCGGGCGGTGGTTTCGCGGGCGCCTGAACGAGGTCGCGCGCGACGTGCTGCTCGGCGAGCGCGCGCGCACGCGCGGGCTGCTCGATCCGGCGGCGGTCCGCGACGTGCTCGACGCGCCGGCGCGCGGCCGCGATCTCGATCTGCAGACGTGGACGCTGCTGTCGCTCGAGCTGTGGTGCCGCCTGGTCCTCGATCAGGGGAGGGCGGCGTGAAGCGGCCGCGGATCGCGCTCGTCGCCGCGTCGACCGAGATCCTCGGCGGCCAGGCCGTGCAGGCCGCGGCGCTCGTCGACGCGCTGCGCGGCGACGGCTGGGACGTCACGTTCCTGCCCGTCAACGTGCCGTTCCCGCGCGGCCTTGGCTGGCTGCGCCGCATCCGCTACGCGCGCACGATCGTCAACGAGGCGCTCTATCTCGCGTCGCTGCGGGCGCTGCGCGACCACGACGTCGTGCACGTGTTCACCGCGTCGTACTGGTCGTTCCTGCTCGTCGTGCCGCCGGTGCTCGTCGCGGCGCGCCTGCTCGGCCTGCGCACGGTCGTGAACTATCACAGCGGCGAGGCCGACGATCACCTCGCGCGCCACGGCGTGCTCGTCCACCCGTGGCTGGCGATGGCCGACGAGCTCGTCGTGCCGTCGCGGTACCTGCGCGGCGTGTTCGCGAGGTACGGCCACGACGCGAAGGTCGTCCCGAACATCGTCGACCTCGCGCGCTTCCCGTACCGCGAGCGCGCCGCGCTGCGCCCGCGCCTGCTGTCCAACCGCAACCTCGAGCCGTACTACCGCGTCGACGACGCGATCCGCGCCCACGCGCTCGTCGCGCATCGCCACGGCGACGCGCGGCTCGTGGTCGCCGGCGATGGCAGCGAGGCGGCGCGGCTGCACGCGCTCGCCGACGAGCTCGCGCCGGGCTCCGTGGAGTTCGTCGGCCGCGTCGAGCCGGCCGACATGCCCGCGCTCTACGACGCGTGCGACGTCGAGCTCAACGCGTCCGTCGTCGACAACCAGCCGCTGTCGATCCTCGAGGCGTTCGCGGCCGGCGTACCGGTCGTGTCGACGCCGACCGGCGATCTCGTGTCGATGGTGCGCACCGGCGAGACCGGCGTGTCGGTGCCGCCGCGCGATCCGGCGGCGATGGCCGGCGCCGTCGAGTGGCTGCTCGCGCACCCCGACGACGCGCGTCGGCTCGCGCGCCGCGCGCATGCGGAGGTCGAGCAGCACCGGTGGTCGTCGGTGCGGGGCGAGTGGCAGGCGGTCTATGCGGGAGGCGCGCCATGACCGAGGTGAATCGATCTTCGCGCCCGCAGCGAAGCGAGGACGCGAACACCTCACACCGAGGGAATGCCGCGAAGCGGCGGAGGCTCGAGCGGATCCTCCACATGGGCGCCGGCGAGCTCGCCGGCCGCTCGCGCCAGAAGCTGCGGCAGTGGCTCGAGCGCGTGCCCGGCCGCACGCCGATCGACGTCGCCGACGCCGACGTCTCGCGCGCGTGCGCCGCGATCCGCGCGCTGCCCGCCGACCGCGCGCGGTTCGTGAAGGGCGCGATGCCCGGCGAGGAGCACCGGCTCGCGGCCGCGGCGCGCGAGCTGATGGCGGGCCGCGTGCGCCTGCTCGGCCACGACCTGTCGCTCGCCGCACCGATCGACTGGCAGCGCGGCGCGCCGCTCGTCCACTGGAGCCGCATCGATCCGCTCGACGCGGCGGCCGTCGGCGACGCGAAGCTGACGTGGGAGCTCGGGCGCCACCAGTGGCTCGTCACGCTCGCGCAGGCCTACGCGCTCGAGCGGGACGACCGGCTCGCCGAGCGCGCGCTCGCGCACCTCGACGACTGGATCGCGCAAAACCCGGTCGGCGTCGGCATCCACTGGACGAGCAGCCTCGAGTGCGCGCTGCGCGTCATCGCGTGGTCGTGGATCCTGTCGCTGCTACGCGGCTCGCCGGCGCTCACCGACGAGCGGCTCGCGCGCCTCGTGCGCGCGCTCGCCGCGCACGCCGATCACGTCGACCGCTACCTGTCGACGTACTTCTCGCCGAACACGCACCTCACCGGCGAGGCGCTCGGCCTCGTCTACGCGGGCGAGCTACTCGCGCCGCTCGCGGCCGCGGCGCGGTGGCGGCGGCGCGGCAACGACATCCTCGCGCGCGAGCTGTACCGCCAGGTCTCCGAAGACGGCGTCCACTTCGAGCAGTCGACCTGCTACCACCGCTACACCGTCGACATCTACCTGCACTGGCTCGTGCGCGAGCGCCCGGCGGATCGCGCGCTCGGCGAGCAGCTGCAGCGGATGATCGATTACCTGCTGTGGCTGCGGCGCCCCGACGGCACGCTGCCCGCGATTGGCGACGCCGACGGCGGCACGCTGCTGCCGCTGTCGGCGCGCGCACCCGACGACGCCCGCGCGGTGTTCTCGACCGCCGCCGTCGTGTTTCGCCGCGCCGACTACGCGTGGGCCGCCGGCGGGCTCGCGCCCGAGACCGTGTGGCTGCTCGGGCCGGAGGCGGCCGGCGAGCTCGCGTCGCTGCGCGCCGCGCCGCCCGCGGCGCCGCCCTCGCGGCTGTTCGCGTCGAGCTGCGCGATCGTGCGCGAGTCGTGGGCGAGCGACGCCGACCAGCTCGTGCTCGACGTCGGGCCGCTCGGCTGCCCGGTGTCGAGCGGCCACGGCCACGCCGACCTGCTCGCGGTGCAGGCGTCGTTCGGCGGCGAGCCGCTGCTCGTCGATCCGGGCACGTTCAGCTACGCCGACGAGCCGTGGCGCTCCGCGTTCCGCTCGTCGCTCGCCCACACGACGCTCGCGATCGACGGCCGGTCGCAGGCCGAGCCCGCCGGCCCGTTCGCGTGGCGGCAGCGCCCGTCGGCGCACCTCGAGCGCTGGTGGTCGCGGCGCGCGTTCGAGCAGATCACCGCGTCGCACGCCGCGTACGGCCTCGTCCACCGCCGCAGCGTGATCGTCGCGCGACCTCGCCGCTACCTGATCGTCGACCGCGTCGAGGGCCACGGCGAGCACGAGCTCGAGCTGCACTTCCAGCTCGCGCCCGGCGCGCGCGTCGAGTCGTGGCGTGGCGCGCTGCGCGTGACCGGCGCGCACGGCCGCGCGTTCGACCTGCGCGTGATCGCGCCCGCACCGGTCGCGCTCGCCGTGCACGAAGGCTGGTACTCGCCCGATTACGGCGTGCGCGTGCCCGCGCCGCACGTCACCGCGACCGTCGTCGCACGCCTCCCCGTCACCCTCACCACCCTCCTCGTGCCATGTGTGGAATCGCCGGCATCGTGAACCGTGATCCGTCCGAGCGCGTCGACGAGGCGCGGCTCGTGCGCATGCGCGACAGCCTCGCGCACCGCGGCCCCGACGGCGCGGGCGTGCACGTCGACGGCGCGATCGGCCTCGCGCACCGGCGGCTCGCGATCGTCGATCTCGCGGGCGGCGCGCAGCCGATGACCAACGAGGACGGCTCGATCTGGATCACGTTCAACGGCGAGATCTACAACCACGCCGCGCTCAGGCCCGCGCTCGAGGCGGCCGGCCATCGCTATCGCACGCGCAGCGACACCGAAACGATCCTCCACCTCTACGAACAGCACGGGCGGAGCTGCGTCGAGCACCTGCAGGGGATGTTCGCGTTCGCGATCTGGGATGGCCGCCGCCGCGAGCTCGTGCTCGCGCGCGACCGGCTGGGGATCAAGCCGCTGTACTACGCGGAGCGCGCGGGCGAGCTGCTGTTCGCGTCGGAGATCAAGGCGCTGCTCGCCGCGGGCCTGCCGGCCGCGCTCGCCGGCGACGAGCTGCCCGAGCTGCTCGCGAACGGCTACGTCGCCGGCCGCGAGACCCTGTTCGCCGGCGTCCACAAGCTGATGCCGGGTCACACGCTCGTGTGGTCGCCCGAGCGCGGCCTCGACGAGCAGCGCTACTGGCAGGCGCCGCGGCCGAACGGCGCGCGGCCGGAGAGCCTGGCCGGCGAGGCCGGCGAGCTGCGCGCGCGGCTCGCCGCCGCCGTCGACAGCCACCTGATGGCGGACGTGCCGCTCGGCGTGTTCCTGTCGGGCGGCATCGACTCGACGGGCATCGCGGCGCTCGCGGCGCGGCGCGCGAGCGGACCGCTCGAGACGTTCGCGGTCGGGTTCGCGGAGCAGGACAGCAGCGAGCTGCCGTACGCGCGCCTCGCCGCGCAGGCGATCGGCACGCACCACCACGAGGTCGTCGTGTCGGGCGACGAGTTCTTTGCCGCGCTGCCGCGCCTCGTGTGGCACGAGGACGAGCCGCTCGCGTGGCCGTCGAGCGTGCCGCTCTACTTCGTGTCGCGGCTCGCGCGCGAGCACGTCAAGGTCGTGCTGACGGGCGAGGGCGCCGACGAGCTGTTCCTCGGCTAC
>JBLMXA010000497.1:0-3086 GCA_050257515.1 Acidobacteriota bacterium
GGCGGCGAAGATCGACCGCGAGGTCGCGCGGTGCGCGATCTCGATGCGCTCGGCGGCGCCGAAGAAGTACGCGACGTGCTCGCCGACGACGTCGCCGCCGCGCACCGACGCGACGCCGATCTCGCCGCGCGGCCGCGGGCCGACGTCGTCGGCGAGCACGTCGCGTACTTCTTCGGCGCCGCCGAGCGCATCGAGATCGCGCACCGCGCGACCTCGCGGTCGATCTTCGCCGCCGGCGCCCTGCGCGCCGCCGCCTGGGCCGTCGGCAAGCCTCCGGGCCGCTACGACATGCTCGACGTGCTAGGGTTCACGCCGTGACGGCCACAGAACGCATCACGATGGTCGTCCTCAACGAGGACGGTTCGCGCGACAAGTTCACGCTGTCGTCGTGGGTCGGCATCCCGCGCAAGCACGAGCTCATGTGGATCGGCGACGATCCGTACATGATCATCGAGGTCGAGTACGCGGTGTCCGAGGGCTTCTTCGGCGCGCGCAGCATCGACGCCGCGGGCGTCTACGTCCGCCGCCTGACGAAGGACGAGCAGGACGCGGTCGCGCGCCGGCTCGCGAACCCGGTGCGCGGCAAGGACGAGCAGCCGTTCCGGCCATGACCTGAACCGACGTGCGTCGAGCTACCTCCCGGCGGCGAGCGTGTCCGACCTCGGGCTTGTCGGCGAGCAGGTCGAGCCAGCGGCGCGATCCTGTCTAGAACCGGCCGAACGCCGCGAGGCCGCCGCCGTTCGCCGTCGCCCACGGCACCACGTCGACGTGCGCCTCGGGTCGCGTGCTTCGCCAGGCCACGTACGCTGCCGTGCCGAGCGAGAGCGTCGCGACCGCGGCGGCGCCGAGCCACCGCCAGTCCGTGTGCACGGTCGGCGCCGCGGCGCGCGCGGTGGTCGGCGCGGGCCGGGCCGACGCTTGCTGCGCCGCAAATCCGCCCGCGACGAGAGCATGGACGTCGCGGATCGGCGCCTCGCGCGCCGCGCCGCTGCACGGGCTCGCGGCGTAGGTCGTGTTGCAGCTCGAACAGATCGCCATGACTTGCTGGTACACCGACAAGCAGTCGGCCTGCGCGGGCTGACACTTGGTCTGAGGCGCGCACGATCCGCAGCTGCTGCTGATGATCTTGAAGCAGTACAGCGGCCTAGAGCCCGGCTGCCTGCAGCGCGTTCGATACGTTCTGCATCGCCTTCGCCAGGTTCGGGTGATCGACCTCGAACTTGACGTAGGTGTAGAGCAGCCGGTCGTTCAGCGACGTGTAGTGCGGGACGTGATCCGGCTCGAGCAGGATCGTGTCGATCTGCTGCTGGATCGCGCTGACGTCCGGACGCACGTGGTTCGGCAGATCCGGGGTCTCCGCGATCTGCTGACGGAGCTGGCGGACCTTCTCGATGATGTCGGGCGTCGGCATGACGGTCCTACTCTGCCACGACCACGTCGTAGGCGTTACCGCCGACGCGGTAGAACCGCCAGTCGCGATCGAACGTGTATGCGCCGAACAGGTTCACGACGACACCGGCGATGATCAGGCCCTTCGCGACGCGCGTGAGCGGCCGCCCGCCGATCGCGAGCAGCATCACGAGGAACACCAGGTAATCGAGGCTGAAGCGGTATCCGAACTGCACCCAGCCCGAGTTCATGTAGAGCAGCGACGGCGCCGCGACGAGCGCGACGGTCAGCCACAGCGTGCGGTGGAGCGCGGGCCGCTCGCGCGGCCACAAGAGGAGCACGAGCACGGGCGTCGTCACCCAGATCGCGAGGCCATGGCCGCCGATCTGCAGCCACGGCGAGTGGCCGGGCAGCTCGGGCAGCAGCGTGAACGCGACCGTGAGGTTGCGCGCGAGGTAGTGGTAGCTCGCGAGCCCCCACTGCTCGATCTGGACCTGCTGGCGGACGTCGAGGTACCTGTGGCCGAACTCGGTCGGCGACGCGAAGCGGACGTAGTTGTAGATCATGCCCGCGATCGCGAACACGACGATGGGCGCGGCGAACCACGCGAGCTTGCGCACGAACGCGCGGCGGTCGCCGTTGCAGGTGCGCCACGCCTCGAGCACGAACAGCGGGAACATGAACGCCATCGCGGTGCGCGTCAGCGCGGCGGCGCCGAGCGCGAGCCCGGCGGCGAGCGGCCGCGATGCCTCGATCGACGCCCACGCGTACACGAGCGCGAGCGCGACGCCGGCGACCTGCGCCGTGTACCAGACCTTGCCCTGCACCGACGAGAAGAACAGCACGCTGCCGAACGCGAGCATGCCGACGAGCCACAGATCCTCGCGCAGCTCGCGCTTCGACATCCCCGCGGCGGCGAGCCGGCGCAGCACGAGCAGCGCGAGCGGCAGGATCGCGGCGGCGACGAGCAAGGTCGGGATCACGTCGTTGCCGGCGCGGCCCGAGATCACCGCCGACGGGATCATCAGCAGCGTCGGTAGCGGCGGGAACGACATGTACCAGGTGATGCCGCGCGAGCCGCGCACGCGCTGGATCGGGACCTCGCCGCCGCCGAGGAGCTCGAACATCGGCCGCGTGACCATGCGGCGGCCCTGCACCTCGCGGCCATCGTCGAGCACGACGGTCTCGAGCTTGGCCCAGTCGTTGTCGACGAGCGGTGGATCGATCGAGACGTGGCCGTGCAGCCAGGCGTCGGCCTGGTAGACGAACTGCGGCGCGCCCGACTGCTTGCCGAGCCGGTCCCATGCGAGCGCGCCGTACACGGCGAGCCCGATCGCGAACAGCGCTGCGTACAGCCGCACGCCTGCACATTAGAACGCCCGGGACCGGCGTGGTAGCGTGTGCGCGTTGCCGTCGAGAGCCCTGCGCATCGCGGCCGGGATCGCTCCGGCCGTCCTGCTCCTCGCGGTGTCGCTGTGGGAGGCGTGGGCGGCGCGTGTGGACGCGGCGGACGTGCCCGGCGAGCTCGAGTGGAAGGCGGCGGCCGACCTCGTCCGCGGCGGCTACCAGCCGGGCGACCTGATCGTCTCGGCGCCGGCGTGGATCGATCCGCTGGTGCGCATGCGCCTGGGCGATCTCATGCCGGTGCGCGACGTCGCCCGCATGGACTCCGCGCAGTATGCGCGGATCTGGGAGGT
>JBLMXA010000498.1:0-2594 GCA_050257515.1 Acidobacteriota bacterium
TACGGTCGTGATGCGGCCCGAGGCGATCGAGGCCGATCGCGACGTGCCGCCGCCGGGGCGCGTCGAGTTCGGGTTCGACGGCGGTGCGCCGGTCGGCACGTGGGCGCTCGGCGCGCAGCTCGGCTACCTCGATCGCCCGCTCGTGCTGCGCGACGCCGACCTCACGGTGTACCCGGTACGTCACCGCGAGACGCTCGCGCTCGGCGGCGCGCTCGCGATCGGCCCCGACGTCGTCGTCGACGCGCGCGTGCCGCTCGCGCATCAGGTCGGCGAGCGCCTGCAGCACCTCGGCGATGACAGCCCGCTCGATCGCTGGGTGATCGGCGACATCACCGTCGGTGCGCGGCTGCGCGTCGCCGGCGACGACGCGCGCGCGGTGTTCCTGCGCGGCCAGCTGTACCTGCCGACCGGCGATGACTTCCAGTTTGCCGGCGATGCGCGCTGGTCGGGCTCGTGGCTGCTGATCGGCCGCACGACGCTCGCGCCGGGCGTCGTCGCGGCGGCGACCGGCGGCATCCGCATCCGCGCCGCCGAGGTCCAGGTCGGCGACCGGCTCGTCGGCGACGAGCTCGCCTACGGCGCCGGCCTCGCGGTCGCGCTGCCCCCGGTCGCGCACCTGTGGTGCGTCCCCGACCAGCTGCGCGCCACCGGCGAGCTGGTCGGCGTCGTCGGCGACCGTGTCGGCGGCCAGCGCGGGCCGTCGCCGGTCGAGGCACGGGTCGGCGTCGTCGGCCAGCCGCGGCCCGACCTGTCCATCGGCGTGCGTGCCGGCGTCGGCCTCGACGACCAGGTCGGCTCGCCGAGGTTTCGCGCGATGCTCGAGGTCGCGTGGCACGGTCCGCCGCCGGAGCGCCGCGCGAAGCCGGTGACGCTCGACGACGACGAGCTCGAGGGCGACTAGCTCACCACCGTGCCGCCGGCGAGCCGCGTCTCGCGCTCGGTCCAGCCGTCGCACAGCGCGTCGAGCGTCGCGTACTCGCGCGCGTGCTCCTCGCGGAGCTTCAGGAACGCGCTCGCCGTCGTCCACCGGTCGATCGTGACGTAGCGGCGCGGGTCATCGTCGTCGCGAAGCAGCTCGGTGCCGAGATACTCCTCGCTGTGTGCGAACAGCTTCGCCCACGCTCCGGACGGCCCGTACGCCTCCTCGAACGCGGCCGCAGAACCTTCGCGGACGACGAGCTCCCAGATGATGACGTGCACGCGCCGGTGATAACATCGGCGGATGGTGGCCGCGACGCAGGGAGCTGCATATGCACCGGGAGAGCGGCCGCGCGTCGCGATCGCCGGCGACGGCACGCTCGCCGTGATCCACGAGCCCGCGCGCGCGCACGTGCTCGAGCTGCCGGGCTGCGCCGCGTTCGCCGAGCTCGAGCTCGATGCCGCGGCCGCATCGTGCGAGCTCGCTTGGATCGGCGCGCCGCCGCGGCTGGTCGTCGTCGAGCAGTTCGCGGCGCACTCGCTCGCGCGGCTCGTCGATCCGTTCGGGCCGCGCACGATCGCGCAGCTGCGCCTCGACACGCCGGCGCGGCTGCACGCCGCGGTCGGCTCGTACGCGCTCGCGATCGGGCCGAGCGGTGCGATGATCGTCGCCGCGAGCGAGACCCAGCTCGTCGCGTATCCGCTGCCGGCGCGCGGCGTGCCGGTCGCCGTCGGCGCCGCGGCCGGCAACTTCGTCGTCGCGCTGCAGGGCACGATCGACGAGTGGGATCCGCACGAGCGCATCCCGAAGCACCGGATCAAGCTGCCGCACGCCGGCACGGTCACCGCGGTCGGCGGCAGCGATCGGGTCGTGTGGTGCACGTGGCAAGGCGAGCCCGCGCGCGTCGACGCGTTCGCGCGCGTCGATCGCGGCCAGCCGCGCACGCACGAGCTGCCCGAGCCGATCGCGCGCGTCGCCGCGCATCCGCGCAGCGACCTGCTCGTGTGCCTCGGGGCCGAGACCGGCCGCATCTACGTCGTCGATCTCGACGGCCGCCGCGGCCTGCGCGTCATCGGGCCCGAAGGCATCGACCGCGCCGAGGCGATCGGCCTCGTCAACGGCCGCGTCGGTGGCGTGCTCGCCGCGCAGGCGCGCCGGCCGGTCGCCGTGGTCACGCTCGAGCGACCCGACTCCGAGCCGGTTCGCCCGCCGTCGTTCGTCGGCGAGGACGCGATCGGGGTCGCCGAGCACGCCCACGCCCCGAGCGCGCCCGGCACGGCGACCTGGCGTGACGCGCTCGTCGCCTGGCGCGCCGCCCGCGCGGCCACACCGCCGCCGGCGGCGCCCGCGGTCGACGCGTTGATCGTGCGGTCCGCGCTCGCGATGGCGCTGCGGCCCGCGATCGCGCTGCTCTACGCCGCGCACCTCGCGGGCGATCCCGGCGCCGCGCCGGTCGAGCTCGCGCGGGTCGCGGGGTGGCCCGAGGCGCTCGGCCGCGGCGAGCTCGCCGCGCGCGGCGTCGCGAGCTTCGACGAGTCGCGCATCAAGCTCGCGCCGGAGATCCAGCGCGTGCTCGACGCAGCGGAATAGGGAATAGGCAACAGAGAACCGAGACGTCTGAATGTCCGGAATTCACACCTCTCGGTTCCCTGTTGCCTATTCCCTATTGATCAGG
>JBLMXA010000499.1:0-5069 GCA_050257515.1 Acidobacteriota bacterium
GCAGGTCGGCGATCGCGAGCTCGGCGGTCGCGTAACGCGCCGGCAGGTCGCGCTCGAGCAGCTTCATCACGACGCGCTCGAGATCCTTCGGCACGTCGGGCCGCAGCGAGCGCGGCCTCGGGATCTGCCCGAACAGCACGGCGGCGAGCGTCGAGCGCGTGTCCTCGCCGACGAACAGCCGCCGCCCGCACAGCATCTCCCACAGCATCACGCCGACCGCGAACAGGTCGCTGCGGCCGTCGAGCGGCTGGCCGTTGGCCTGCTCGGGGCTCATGTACGCCGGCTTGCCCTTGATGAACACCGACGCGGTTGCCTCGCTCGCGGCGCGCGCCTTCGCGATGCCGAAGTCGGAGACCTTCACCGCGCCCTCCCACGACAGCAGCACGTTGTGCGGCGACACGTCGCGATGGACGATGCCGCGCATGCCGCTGATCGTGTCGCCCGCGCCGACATCGCCGGTCACCGGAAGGTCGTGCGCGTAGCCGAGGCCGCGCAGCACCTCGGCGATCGTGTAGATGATCACCGGGAACGGCAGCGGGCCGCTCGCCACGAGCGTGTCGAGATCGCGGCCCTCGACTAGCTCCATGACGAGGAACAGCCGGCCCTCGGGGTCGCGATCGAAGTCGAGCACCGAGACGATGTTCGGGTGCTGCAGCCGCGAGCTGATGCGCGCCTCGGCGACGAACATCTGCGCGAACGCCGGGTTGTCGGAGAATCCCGGCAGCACGCGCTTGATCGCGACCTTGCGCGAGAAGCCCTCGGCGCCGACGGTCGAGCCGATGAACACCTCCGCCATCCCGCCCCCGCCGAGTCGATGGTCGAAGCGGTATTTGCCGACCGTCGTCATCTCGTCATCTCATCTCGGAATCAGCGACCCGTGCCCGCGCTCGCGCATCTCCTTGCGCCAGGCCTCGATCAGCTTCACGAACGCGTCGGAGAGCTCGGGATCGAACTGCGTGCCCGCGCAGCGCTCGATCTCGCCGACCGCGACCTCGTGGGCGAGCGCGCGCCGGTACGCGCGGTCGCTCGTCATCGCGTCGTAGGCGTCGGCGATCGACACGATGCGGCCGACCAGCGGGATGCGCTGGCCCGACAGCCCGCGGGGGTAGCCGCCGCCGTCGAACCACTCGTGGTGGCACCAGCAGCCGTCGATCAGCCCGTGCAGGCACGGCACCGGCTCGAGGATGCGCTTGCCCTTCTCGGGGTGCTGGCGGAACACCGCGATCTCTTCCGGCGTCAGCTTGCCGGGCTTGTTGAGCATGTCGTAGCGGACGCCGATCTTGCCGACGTCGTGCATGACACCGGCCTGGACGACGCGGCGCACCTCGCTGTCGGCGAGCGACAGCCCGCGCGCGAGGATCTCCGAGTAGACCGCGACGCGCTCGGAGTGGCCGCGCGTGTACTGGTCGCTCTCCTCGAGCGCCTGCGCGAACCCGGCGACCGTCTGCTGGAACATCTCCTCGAGCGACTGGTTCGCGTGGCGCAGGCTCTCGTTGCTCGCGCGCAGCTCGCCGTAGAGGCGCGCGTTGTCGATCGCGCTCGCCGCGCGCGACGCGAGCACCGCGAGCATCTTGCGGTGACCCTCGTCGAACTTCTTGCCCGGCGTGAACGAGAACACGTTGAGCACGCCGACCATGTCGCCGCGGACCTGGAGCGGCACGCACGCGAACGACGACAGCTCCTGCGGCGCGGCGTTCTCGGTGAAGAACCGCGACGCCTTGCCGCCGTGCGCGAGCACCGGCACGCCCTGCGCGAGCTGCTCGGACAGCACGCCGAACGCGGGCGACGGCAGCGCGGGCGCCGCGGTCTCGTTCGACACCAGCTTGACGCGCTCCTCGTAGTGCCCCGAGCTCGGATCGCGCAGGTGCAGCGTCGCGACGTCGGCCTTGACCTCGTCGAGCGCGGCGCGCAGCACGACGTCGAGGATCTTCTCGATGTCGTGCGACAGCGCGATCGCCTCCGACACCTTGTAGATCGTGAGCGCCTCGCGCAGCCGGATGTTCTCGGTCTGCAGCCGCTGTCGGTA
Organism: Acidobacteriota bacterium; assembly: GCA_050257515.1. Lineage (GTDB taxonomy): Bacteria > Myxococcota_A > Polyangia > Haliangiales > Haliangiaceae > JABFXX01. The sequence continues at coordinate 2,027 of JBLMXA010000499.1, forward strand.
GAGCGCGCGCTCGACGACGTGGATGACCTCCTCGACCTTGAACGGCTTGAGCAGGTAGTCGTAGGCGCCCTTCTTCATCGCCTCGATCGCGGTCTCGACCGTGCCGAAGCCGGTCATCAGGACCGTCAGCACGCCGAGCCGCTCGGCCTCGATGCGCTCGAGCAGCTGCAGCCCGGAGAGCCGCGGCATCTTCAGATCCGTGATCAGCAGATCGTAGGGATGCAGGCGCAGCTCGGTGAGCGCCTTCTCGCCGTCCTCGACGGTGTGGACCGAGAAGCCTTCGAGCGTGAGGAACTCCGCGAGGATCTCGCGAATGACGCGCTCGTCGTCGACGACGAGGATCCGCGCGGCTTCCGATGTGTCCGCGACCAACTCGTGCCTACTGCGGGCTCGCGCTGCCCTCGTGGGTCTCGGGCGGAGGCTGCGGCGCAGGTGCAGGCGCAGGCGCGGGGGCGGGGGCGGGGGCGGGATTCGCGACCGCGCCCGACTTCGGCTCCGGCATCTGCTTGAGCTCGCCGGCGCCGGCGGTCGCCGCCTCGGTCGTGTTGTTCATCAGCGGATCCCACGCGGTCGTCTGGTGGCCCGACTCGGTGTCGGCCTGCTTCTGGATCTTGAGCCACGCCTCGCGCGCCTGCACGGTCTCCTGCTTGTGCTTCTCGGCGCGGTCCTTCTCGCGGCTGACGCGCTTCTGGCGATCGTCGAGCTGCTTGGGGAACCAGTCGTACTGCACGCCCTTGGGCGCGATGTGGTTCTGGTTCGCGAGCTGCGCCTTCGTCGCCTCGAACTTGGCCTCGTGCGCGTACATGTTCGCGGCCGTGTAGACCGTGTAGGCCTTCATGTAGCTGATGTACGTCTGCAGGTAGTGGACGCGCTCCTTCGTGGCCTTCTCGTTGTCCTCGGCCGCGTGGAGATCCTTGACCGACTGGTTGATGCGGTTGGTGTCGGCGGACGCGTCGGCGCTCTTCTTCGCGGCGACCGCGCTCTCGACGGCGAGGTGTGCGGCCTTCTGATCGTTCTTCGCGATCGTCAGCTGCATGCTCGCTTCGTTGAGATCGGCGTTCGCCTTCGCGTCCTCGGCGCGCGACACCGTCCAGTCGTGCTGGGCGTCGAACGACGCCTTCTGCTGATCGACCGGGATCGCCGCGATGTAGACCTCGTCGAAGTGCCGCGACAGTGGTTTCGGCGGCTCCTCCGAGCCACCGCCACATCCGACGAACAAAGCTGAAGCAAAGCCGATGACCAGGAGTCCCCGCATAGGTGAGAGCCAGCCTACTACGGCGGCTGGCGGCGAGCTACTCTCGAAGTCGATGACCGCGCTGCTCGCCGTCGACGTCGGAAACACGAACACCGTGCTCGGGGTGTTCAAGGAGGCTGAGCTCGTCGCGCACTGGCGCATCCGCACGATCGCCGAGAGAACCTCGGACGAATACGCGGTGATGCTGCGCACGCTGCTCGAGCTCGACGGGTTCCCGTGGAAGACGATCGATGCCGGGATCGTCTCGTCGGTCGTGCCGCCGGCCGTGTTCGGCCTGCAGCAGTTCTTCAAGCGCCACTGCGGCGGCGCGGCGCTCGTCGTCGGTCCCGGGATCAAGACCGGCATGCCGATCCTCTACGAGAACCCGCGAGAGGTCGGCGCGGACCGCATCGTCAACGCGGTCGCCGCGTTCGAGGACCTCAAGAGCGGCTGCATCGTCGTCGACTTCGGCACCGCGACGACGTGGGACGTCGTCACGCCGAAGGGCGAGTACCTCGGCGGCGTGATCGCGCCCGGCCTGCAGATCAGCTCCGAGGCGCTCTACGAGCACGCGGCGAAGCTGCCGCGCGTCGAGCTGGCAAGGCCCGGCAAGGTCGTCGCGCGCAACACGGTCGCGTCGATGCAGGCGGGGCTCGTCTACGGCTACGCGGGCATGGTCGACGCGCTCGTCGACCGCATCCGGGCCGAGGTCGACTATCCAGCGCGCTGCATCGCGACCGGCGGGCTCGCCGCGCTGATCGCCCGCGAGACCCGGACCATCGAGGCGACCGACGACCTGCTGACGCTCAAGGGCCTCAAGATCCTGTATCAACGCAACCAGCCATGACGGTCCAGCGGACCCCGCTCGACGCCTCGACGCTCTCGGCCGCCGCGCAGAAGGCGCTCGGGCCGGGGCCCGGCCGGATGATGGCGTCGCGCGGGCTCGTGCCGCTGCCGCCCGCCGATCAGATCGCGGTGCTCTACCAGCTGTCGATCGAGCGCGATTCCGGGCTCGCGATGTCGGCGCGCGCGACCGCGGTCGGCCTGCCCGAGAAGCTGCTGTCCGGCGCGCTCGCCGATCCGACCGTCGATCCGCGCGTGCTCGATCTGTTCGCCGAGCTCGTCGGGACCAAGCCGGCCGCGTTCGAGGCGCTGGTGATGAACCCGGCGACCGCCGACGCGACGATCGCGCACCTCGCCACGAGCGCGAGCGCGCGCGAGATCGATCGCATCGCGGCGAACGAGCAGCGCCTGTTGCGGCACCCCGAGATCATCGCCGCGATGTACACGAACAAGCAGGCGCGCATGTCGACGGTCGATCGCGTCGTCGAGCTCGCCGTGCGCAACCACGTGCGCGTGCCCGGGCTCGCCGCCTGGGACGAGATCGCCCGCGCGCTCCAGGGCCACCCCGCGCCGCCGCCGACGCCCGAGAGCGACGCCCTGTTCGCGCAGGTCGCCGAGGCCGCGACCGCGGCGGACGACAGCGCGCTGACCCAGGGCGACGCCGACGCGGTCGCCGAGCTGCCCGACGAGGCGCCGGCGCCTCAGGACTCGCAGGTCGAGGAGAAAAAGCAGCAGATCAGCGAGCTTTCCGTGCCCGCGAAGATCCGGCTCGCGATGCTCGGCAACGCGTTCGACCGTGCGGCGCTGATCCGCGATCCGCTGAAGCTGGTGTCCGCCGCCGCGATCAAGTCGCCGGCGGTCACCGAGTTCGAGGCCGCGAACTACGCGCGTAACTCCTCGCTGTCCGAGGACGTAATCAGGTACATCGCCAACAAGCGAGAATGGACCAAGCTGTACGGAACGAAG
>JBLMXA010000500.1:0-8253 GCA_050257515.1 Acidobacteriota bacterium
TCGCCGCCCGCCCGCGGCACGAGCGAGCCGACGACGCGCGCGCGCGCGCCGGCGAGCAGCGCGACCGTGCGCGCCGCGGCGTCCGCCGGCACGACGACGATCATGCCCAGGCCCATGTTGAACGTGCGCCGCATCTCGTCCTCGGCGATCCCGGCGCTCGCGATCAGCCGGAAGATCGCGGGCACCTCCCACGTCGCGGGATCGAGCTCGACCGCGAGCGCGTCGTCCCCCGATTTGGGATCGAAGATGCGCGGCGGGTTCTCGACCAGGCCGCCGCCCGTGATGTGCGCGGCGGCCTTCCACGGCACGTCGCGCAGCGCGCGGAACGCGCCGGCGTAGATGATCGTGGGGCGCAGCAGCTCGTCGGCGACGCTCGCGCCGGCGAGCACGTCGGGGCGCGCGTCGAGCGGCAGCTTCAGCACCTCGAGCACGACCTTGCGCGCGAGCGAGTGGCCGTTCGAGTGCAGGCCCGAGGACGGCAGGCCGATCACGACGTCACCGGCGACGAGATCGCGGCGCGGCCGGATCTGCGCGCGCTCGACGACGCCGACGCAGAAGCCGGCGAGGTCGTAGTCCTTGCCGTGATAGAGCCCGGGCAGCTCGGCGGTCTCGCCGCCGACGAGCGCGCAGCCGGCCTGCTTGCAGCCCTCGGCGATGCCGCCGACGACCGCGGCGCCGGTGTCGACGTCGAGCGCGCCGCTCGCGAAGTAATCGAGGAAGAACAGCGGCTCGGCGCCGGTGACGAGCACGTCGTTGACGCACATCGCGACGAGGTCGATGCCGATCGTGTCGTGGCGGTTCGCGGCGAACGCGGTCTTCAGCTTCGTGCCGACGCCGTCGGTGCCCGACACGAGGATCGGCTCGGAGTATCCCTGCGGGATCTTGCACAGCGCGGAGAATCCGCCGATGCCGCCGATCACTTCGGGGCGCATGGTCGCGCGGGCGAGCGGCTTGATGCGGTCGACGAGCGCGTTGCCGGCGTCGATGTCGACTCCTGCGTCCTTGTAGGTCAGCGCCACGACAGCGCGTGTACCACGGATCAGTCGCGCATGTGCAGCGACGCCTTCGCGTCGAGCCGGGTCGCGGAGTAGCCGGGAGGACCGAACGTGGGCGCGGGCATCGGCTCGGCGCCGTCGTTGAACAGGTTGATCGCGTCCCAGCGATACGGCTCGGCGGCCGCCGCGGTGCCGGCACCGACGAACATCAGCACCATGCCGCCGAGCATCGCGGTCATCGGCAGCGCGAGATCGCGGCCCTGGACCATGTTCGCGTTGTTCGCGGCCTCGACGCCCGCCCACACCGCGCCGCCGAGCATCGCGCCGGTGCCGAGCAAGATCTCGACGAGGCCGTCGCGGATGTGATCGTGGTACTCGGTCGCCGCGGCGACCGCCGCGGGATTGCCGGCGACCGCGCGGACGAGGCCGCCGCCGAGCATGCCGTGCTCGTACTGCATGCCGTCGCGCACGTACACCGGCTTGCCGTCCTCGATCACCACGGCGACACGCCCGGGTGCCCGCGGGATGTAGTGCGAGCTACAGCCGATGCAGGCGATCAGGGCGGCGAGGGCGGTGCGCATGCGATCGCCATAACACGGCCCCGCGTCGGCTGAGGTAACCTTCGCAGGAATGCCATCTCCCGTGATCGATGTCGTGGTGGCCGCGCGCGACCACGAGGCCAGCTTGCGCATGCTGCTGCGCGATCTGCCGCACCGCTCGATCCGGTCGGTCGTCGTCGTCGATCGCGCGTCGACCGATCGCACGCCCGAGCTCGCGCGCGACGCCGGCGCGCTCGTGCTGCGCGAGCCGAGCGGCGGCTACGGCGCGGCCTGCCAGCGCGCGCAGGCGCACTTCCAGGCGCTGCCGCGCGTGCCCGACGCGATCGTGTTCGTGCCCGCGGATCGCCCCGCGGCCGCGACCGCGGTGCTCGAGCTGGTCGAGCCGATCGTCGAGCGCGGCGTCGAGCTCGTGCTCGGCGTCGACCGCGGGCGGCGCAGCGTCGGCGAGAAGGTCGTCACCGCGCTGATCGACACGGTCTATCGCCACCGCTGGTCGGGCGTCGGGCCGGTGCGCGCGCTCAAGTTCCCCGCGCTCGTCGCGCTCGGCATGAGCGATCGCGGCGACGGCTGGGATGTCGAGATGCTCGTGCGCGCGACGAAGCTCGGGCTGTCGTGCGACGAGATCACGCTGCCCGCCGACGCGCACCGCGATGCGAAAGTCGGCTCTCGCGCGCTGCTCCACATCCTTCGCCACGCAACCATGCGATAGTGGAGAGCGTGAACGACGGGCTGGAGCGCTTCGCGCGCGACTTCGCAGCGGGCACGGTACTGTTCGAAGAGGGCCAGCCCGGCGATTACATGTACGTCGTGCAGTCGGGCGAGGTCGAGATCCGGCGGATGGTCGGCGAGACCGAGCGCGTGCTCGCCGTGCTGACGCCGGGCGAGTTTCTCGGCGAGATGGCGATCTTGAACGGCCGGCCGCGCTCGGCGACCGCGGTCGTGCGCACGCCGGCGCGGCTGCTCGTGATCGAGGGCAAGACGTTCGAGGCGATGCTTCGCGCGCGCCCCGAGATCGCGCTGCGCATCATCAAGGCGCTCGCGCTCCGGCTCGAGAGCGCGAACCAGCAGGTCGAGCTGCTGCTCCTGCCGACGCCGAACCACAAGGTCGTGCAGTGCCTGCGCCACAGGGCCGACGAGCAGCTGCTGCTCGCGGGCTCCGCCGGCGTCGGCGCCGCGCAGGGCACCGCGATCCTCGTGCCCAAGCGCGTCGAGGACATCGCCTCGCGCGTCGGCCTGCCGGTCCACGAGGTGATCGAGGTCGTCGACCGCCTGCGCGCCGCGCGCCTCGTGCTGCTCGTGCAGGACGCGGGCATCGAGGGCGACGGCTTCATCGTGCCCGAGGTCGGCCGGCTGCTCGAGTTCCTCGAGTTCCTCAACCTGAAGGACCGCTACGGCGCCTAGCGCTCTGCTCGAGCGAGCGCGCGGGCTGCGGAGCCCGGCGGCTTCGTTGCGGCTCCGCTTCCGCTCCTCACGTGAAGCACCACGCTGCGGTGCGGTTCTCGCCGCGCCTCGCCGCCGGGCTTCCTCGCCATCGCGCCGGAGAGCGCGAGCTTCAGGACAGCCAGGGCAAGGTACGCGAGGACCGGAGCGCAGGAGCAACGAAGCGAGCGGGCTGCGCAGCTAGCGCGATCGCTCGACGTCGGGCGTCAGGCGGCGGCTTCGCCCTCGCGGATCTGGATGCACTTGCGCACCAGAGCCGGGAGCTCGTCGTTCTTGGAATGGATGAGGGTCTCGATCTCGGGCGCCATCTGACCGAGCTGCTGGACCAACGCTTGCGACGTGGTGCCGGTCAGCAAGGTCGAGACGACCGCTACCGTGAAGGAACCGCCCCAGATCTCGCGGACGGCCTCTGCAGCAGAGGACGCCTGGACGACCGTGAAGCCTTCCGCCTCGAGTGCGCGAGCGATTTCCTCGCGCTCCGTGCTGATTTCGTTGACGACAAGGACCGAAGACATCGCGACCTCACGTACCGAGGTATCACCGCACGCCCACTCGGCTGATTTCCCCCATGCTGTCTAGCAGGTTCATCATGCCGCCGCCAAGAACTAGTAGGCTAGTAATACGAGCTCGGAGAAGCAATTAGGTGATTCAAGGAGGGATGATCCAGGGCTTTACGATACTTGGCCGGTCTGATATCAGATGCGCCGATGGCCTGGTGGTCGCGCACGCAAGGGCTCGCGGAGCAGCCGAAAAAGTCTGTTCCTAAAGGCATTTGGAGCAAGTGCGAGCGGTGCAGCACCACCCTGTACGAGGCCGATCTCGACGATAACCTGCGCGTCTGTACGAGCTGCCATCACCACTTCCGGATGCCGACCGAGGCCCGGATCGAGATGATCGTCGATCCCGGGACCTGGCAGGAGCACGACCGGGAGCTGGAGAGCGCCGACCCGCTCGGCTTCCGGGTCGATGGCAAGCGCTACGCCGACCAGATCAAGGGCACCACCCGCAAGGTCGGGGCGGGCGACGCGTACCGCGCCGGCACCGCCGCGATCGGCGGCATCGCGTGCGAGGTCGGGTTCTTCGTGTTCGAGTTCATGGGCGGCTCGATGGGCTCGGTGGTCGGCGAGAAGATCACGCGCCAGCTCGAGCGCGCGCTCGCGGCGAAGCGGCCGGCGATCCTGTTCTCGGCGTCGGGCGGCGCGCGCATGCAGGAGGGCGTGCTGTCGCTCATGCAGATGGCGAAGACCAGCGCGGCGCGCAGCAAGCTGCGCGAGGCGCACGTCCCGTACATCGCGGTGCTGCTGCACCCGACGACCGGGGGTGTCGCCGCGTCCGTCGCGATGCTCGGCGACGTGATCATCGCCGAGCCCGACGCGCTGATCGGCTTCGCCGGTCCGCGCGTGATCGAGCAGACGATCCGCCAGCAGCTGCCGCCGGGGTTCCAGCGCAGCGAGTTCCTGCTCGAGCACGGCATGGTCGATCTCGTCGTGCCGCGCAAGGATCTCAAGCAGACGATCGAGCGCACGCTGCGCTGGTTCCAGCGCGGGAGCGACCCGTCGCGGCGCACCGGCACGGTCACCGACGACGTGCTCGAGCCGCCCGCGGACGCGTGATGACGTATCGCGACCTGCTCGCGCGGCTGTACGCGGCGCGGCGGTTCGGCATGAAGCTCGGGCTCGAGCGCCTGCGCGCGGTGCTCGACGCGCTCGGCGCGCCGGATCGCCGGCTCGGCAAGGTCATCCACGTCGGCGGCACGAACGGCAAGGGCTCGACGGTCGCGATGGTCGCGGCGCTCGCGCGCAGTGCGGGCACGCATGTCGCGACGTACACGTCGCCGCACCTGTCGACGCTGCGCGAGCGGGTGGTGGTCGACGGCGAGCTCGCGAGCGAGGACGCGGTGGTCGCCGCCGCCGAGCGGGTCGACGCGGCCGGGGGCGGCGAGCTGACGTTCTTCGAGCAGATCACCGCGATCGGGATGCTGCTGATCGCGGACGCGCGCGTCGAGGTCAGCGTGGTCGAGGTCGGCCTCGGCGGCCGGCTCGACGCGACGAACGTCGTCGACGCCGACGTCGCGGTCGTCACCGGTGTCGCGCTCGACCACGAGGCGATCCTCGGCGACACGCTCGAGCTGATCGCACGCGAGAAGGCCGGCATCTTCAAGCCCGGCCGGCGCGCGGTGATCGGCCACTCGGGCGAGCCCGCCGCCGTGCCGTGGCTCGTCGAGCTCGCGCGCCAGACCGGCGCGCACGCGACGGTCGTCACCTCGGCGACCGGGATCCCGCGGCTCGCGATGCCCGGCGAGCACCAGCGATGGAACGCGGCCGCCGCGCTCGCCGCGATCCGCGCGCTCGGCGTGCCGCACGAGCGGGGCGCGCTCGCGCGCGTCACCCACCCGGGCCGATTCGAGCGCGCACGCGATCTGATCCTCGACGGCGCGCACAACCCGCACGGCGCGCGCGCGCTCGCCGCGACGCTGCGCGAGCTCGCCCTCCATCCGGTGCTGGTCGCCGCGGTGTCGGCCGACAAGGACGTCGCCGCGATCGCCGCGGCGCTCGCGCCCGAGGTGCGGGCGGTGATCGCGACGCGCTACCAGCAGGAGCGCGCGCTCGCGCCCGACGCGCTGGCGGCCGCGTTTCGCGCCGCCGGTGCGAGCGTCGACACCGCGCCCGACCTGGCGGCCGCGCTCGCGAAGGCGCGCGCGCTGGGCTCGCCCGTGCTCGTCGCCGGGTCGCTGTTCGTCGTCGGCGAGGCACGCGCGCTCGAGCTCGGGGCGCCGTGCGATCCGATCGCGGTCAGCGATCCGTCGGCGGCCTCCACGTGAAGTCGACGCGGGTGCGCGGATCGCCCGCCCACGACTTCTCCTTGAACGTCGACTTGATGTGACCGGCGCCGGCGAGCGCGAGCAGGCCCTCGAAGAAGCCGACGGTCTGCACCGACGCCGCCTCCTCGGCGGGGTTGCCCATGTGATAGCTGATCGCGATCTGCGCCTCGTCGTCGTGGACGAGCAGCACGTGGAGCGCGTCGAAGTCGAAGAACGTCGAGCGCAGCACGACGAACCGTTGCAGCGTCTCGACCGGATCGTGCTCGGCGAGCAGCGACAGGTTCGCGGCGCGCAGCGTGCTCGCCTGCATGCGGCCCCACATCATCACCGCCTGCATGTTCCCGCGCGCGACGGTGTCGAGGATCGCGTTGCCCATGCGCTCGAACGTCGCCATCGGGTACCACGCGGCGGCATCGATCCGCTCCTTCAGGTACGGCAGGTCCTCGGCCGCGAGCCGGGCGGACCAGTCGACGTCCTTCTGGGCACGCAGCATGCGCACGTAGTCGACGAACAGCACTCCGCGGACGTGTCGCACGAGTCGACTATAGATGCACCGGCGGTGCCGACGGGATATTTGCGCGGTGGGCGCGCGCCTCGTACGATCCCCGGCATGCGCGCGCTGCTCGTCCTGATCTTGCTCGCGGGAAACACGTACGCCCAGGACAGTAAGGGCCCGCACGCGGAGGGCGATTACGGTGGGGTGGTCCCGGGGCAGCCTTCCAAGGCGGAGCCGCCGGCGAAGGGGACGCGCAACAAGCGGCCCCCGCCGAAGGGCACGCTCGCGTGGATCGGCTTCGAGGCGAAGAACGGCGGCTCGCAGATCTTCTTGCAGTCGGTCGCGCCGTTCGAGGTCTCGCAGCGCGTCGAGAACGGCGTGCTCGTGGTCAACCTGACCGGGCTGACGAAGCTCGGCCACAACACGTGGCGGCTGCTCGACACGCGGTTCTTCGAGACGCCGATCGCGCGGATCGTCGCGCGCTACGCCGGCGCGACGAAGGCGCACAAGGGCGGCATCGAGCTGCGCGTGACGTTCAAGAACCCCAAGGAGGCCAAGGAGGGCGCGCTGCGCACCGCGACCGAGGCCGACGGCTACTTCTACGCGTACCTGACGTTTGGCGGCGGCACCGCGCCGGCGACGATGCAAGAGCCGGAGAAGTAGCGGTCAGCGCGCCGCGACGAGCGCGTCGCGCAGCGCGGATTCTTCTTGCTCGCCCTCGAGGACGTCGCGCGCGCGGCCGTCGGGGCCGAGCACGAGCGTGTACGGCACGGCGTGCACCCCGTAGCGCGCCTTCAGCGCACCATCGTCGACGAGCGCGGGGTAGGGGAACTTGATCGTCGTCAGCAGGCTCTTCACGCCGCCGGGGGTGCCGGTGACGAACACGAGCAGCGCGTTGCCGTCCTCGGCCTTCGCGGCGGCGGCGGCGCGCGGGATCGTCGCGCGGCAGAACGGGCACGTGATCGACACGAACATCACGAGCGACGGCTTGCCGTGCAGGCTCGCCGGATCGAACGCGGTTCCGGTCGCGGCCGGCGCGGTCAGCGTCGCGGCGATGTCGCCGGCGGGCAGCTCGGGACCGCGGTGACACCCGAACACGAGGAGCAGCACGAGCAAGCTGCGCGGCGACATACCCGCCTGATAGCATGCCGCCCGTGGATGCTCTAGACGAGCTCGCCGATCTGACCCGCCAGCTGCGCGCCCGCCTCGCGCGGCATGCCGCCGCGGGCACGTGGGCGGCGCCCGGCGGCGCGATGGCACGGCCCGAGATCGAGGTCGCCGAGCCTCCCGCGGCCACGGGGCGGCGATCGCTGGCGCAGATCCGCGCCGAGCTCGGCGAGTGCACGCGCTGCAAGCTCCACGAGACCCGCAAGAAGATCGTGTTCGGCGTCGGCGCCGAGGATACGCCGCTGATGTTCGTCGGCGAGGCGCCGGGCGAGCAGGAGGACAAGCGCGGCGAGCCGTTCGTCGGCCCCGCCGGCGAGCTGCTCGACAAGATGATCGAGGCGATGGGGTGGTCGCGGAAGACCGTGTACATCGCGAACACGCTCAAGTGCCGCCCTCCCGGCAACCGCAACCCGCAGCCCGACGAGCTCGAGCAGTGCATGCCGTTCCTGCGCGCGCAGATCGGCGCGATCGCGCCGCGCATCATCGTCGCGCTCGGCCGGCCCGCCGCGAACAACCTGCTCGGCACGGACGCGCCGATCAGCACGCTGCGCGGCAAGTTCCACGACCGCCACGGCGTGAAGGTGATGCCGACGTTCCATCCGGCGTACCTGCTGCGCGAGCCCGCGAAGAAGCGCGAGGCGTGGGCGGACCTCAAGCTCGTGATGGCCGAGCTGGAGCGGCTCGGGATCCAACCACCCAGGTGATCGGTGGGTGAACCTCCCTGCGACGCGCTGCAGGCCGAGCTCGCGCTCGAGCTCGTCGAGGGCGAGCTCG
>JBLMXA010000501.1:0-3888 GCA_050257515.1 Acidobacteriota bacterium
AACCCGGAGTCATCGCGCGGGCCACGCGACCCCTGTCTGGTCTTGCTTCGGGTGGGGTTTGCCGTGCCCTCGCCGTCACCGACGAGGCGGTGCGCTCTTACCGCACCGTTTCACCCTTACCGCCTCGCGGCGGCGGTCTGCTTTTCTGTGGCACTTTCCTGCGAGTCACCTCGACTGGCCGTTAGCCAGCACCCTGCCCTGCGAAGCTCGGACTTTCCTCTCGCGACGGTTTGCACCGCCGCCAGCGATCACCTCGCCCTCTCCGACGGACGAGCGACGCCAATCTAGCACGTCTTCAGGCCGGGCTCGGCAGCGAGTTGTAGACGCCGCGGCGCAGGTTCTTGCGGATGGTCAGCGCCTCGCGCACGACCTTCCACAGGTCCTTCAGCGGGTTGACGCGCGAGCGGCGGTCGTCCTTCCACTCGACGCCGACCTCGACGATCGAGAAGCCGCGGCGCTTGCCGAGCGCGAGGATCTCGAGGTCGAACGCCCAGCCGTCGATGCGCGCGTACGGGAACAGATCGCGCGCGGCCTCGGCGGTGAACGCCTTGAACCCGCACTGCGTATCGCGCACGCCGGGCACGAGCGAGCGCTGGATGACGCGGTTCGCGAGCCGGCTCCACAGCACGCGGTAGAACGGCTGCTTGGCGTCGGTCTTCGCGCCGGCGGCGTAGCGCGAGCCGATCGCGATCGCCGCCTTGCACTCGGTGATCGGCGCGAGCAGCTTTGGAAGCTGCTCGGGCGGCATCGAGCCGTCGGCGTCGCACATCACGCGGATCTGGCCGCGCGCCTCGAGCATCCCGAGCCGCACCGCGGCGCCCTTGCCCTTGTTCGGCGTCTGGCGGACGAGCCGCAGGTTCGGGATCGTCGCCATCGCGCGGGTGACGACGCCGCACGTGTCGTCGCGCGAGCCGTCGTCGACGACGACGATCTCGTAGTGCAGCGGCTGTTGCGAGAGGTACGCGTGCAGCCGCTCGAGCGTCGGCGGGATCCGATGCTCCTCGTTGTACGCGGGGACGACGATCGAGAGATCGACGAACGATGCGAGCGCGGTCATGAGTAGCTCCTTGCGACGGGCAAGAACACGAGGCGCCGCTGCGCGGGGTACGTCCACGCGGCGAACACCAGCGACGAGCACACGAGCTTGGCGAGCAGCACCGGCACGCCGACGTCGACGACGGCGACGTGCATGAGCAGCGCCATCAGCAGCGCGGTCGCCACGGCGACGAGGCCGAAGCGGCCGAGCTGCTGCAGCGTGATCGAAGTGCGATCACGGAACGCGACGTACTTGTTCAGCGTGAAGCCCGTCGCGGCACCGGCGGTGGCGCCGCAGAAGGCCGAGAGCGCGACCGAGTCGCCCGCATGGACCATCAGGACCAGCGTGGTGACGTCGATCGCGGTGGCAGCGATGCCGCTCAGCCCCGCGAGCACCTTCGTTCGATGCATGCCGGTCGGATGAGCAACCAGCGCGCCGCGGCAAGTGCGCGAAGAGAGGACGCAGAGCCAGCGCGGCTGGTAAAGGTTCAACCACTGCAAGTCCGCGGCTGCACGTGCAACGGCGCGATAGCCGCGGTGGTGAAAACCAGACGGAGGGATCAACCGCCAAGGCGCCGAGGTCGCCAAGCCGGAGCCAGAAAGATCTTCTCTGTTGCTGGCTCCGGCTTGGCGCGCTTGGCGTCTTGGCGGTTAGTTTTCTTCCTCTTCCGCGGGCTCCTCGGCGGGCTCCGCCACGCACTTGGGCGTGCGCCGCGGCGACACCAGGCCGTCGGCACCTTCGAGCACGAGCGGCGGGGCGCCGTCGAGATCGACGATCGACACGCCGTGGTCGCCGGCGACGGCGAGCCGGCGATCGGAGAGCCACTCGAGCGCGAGGCCGTGCTCGGCGCGCTCGAGCTCGCGGATGGTGCCGGTCGCCGCGTCGGCGACGAACGCGGCGGCCCCCGGCGCACCCGGCGCACCCGGCGCACCCGGCGCACCCGGCGTGCAGTGATCGTCGAGCTGCGCGACGAACGCGAGGTGCGCGCGATCGGGCGACCAGGTCACGGTGTTGCCGTCGACGAGGCCCGGGCTCGGCGCCGCGACCACGCGGTTGGACGTGCCGACGCGCATCGCGCTCGCGAGCGACTGGTCGTCCCAGTCCGCCGACACGTTCGCGACCGGCAACCGGTGCAGGCGCGCGGAGTGCGCGAGCACCTCGAGCCAGGCGCCGCGCGGCCGCGGGGTCTTCGGCGGCAGTGGATGCAGCTTGCCGTCGTCGTCGAGCTGGCGCCACGCGCCGCCGCTGCCGATCCAGAACCCGGCGGCGCGCGTGGTCGAGTACGCGATGGCGAGCGGCGACGCGCCGCCGGCGTCGGTCGGATGCGTCGAGCGGCCGGTCGCGAGATCGACGAGGCCGACCGCGACGCGCGCGGTCTTCGCCCCCTGCTTCTTCGTGCGCGTGACGTACGCGAGGCGATGCGGCGCCGCGAGCGCGGCGACGACCGCGCCGTACGTGCGCGTCAGCCGGTACCAGCGCGCGCCTTCCGGATCGAACGCGTAGAGGTCGCCGGCCGCCGCCACGACCGTCGCGCGCGCGAGCGCGGCCGCGTACACCGGGCGATCCTGTTCGACGCGTCGCCGCCACGCCTGGCCGATCGGCGTCGCGAGCCACGGCTGCAGCGCGGGCTGCTCGAGCGACGCGAGCGCCCACTTGCCGAAGTCGCCGGCCGCCGCGAGCTGCAGCGGCGGGAGCACGTCGTCGAGCTTGCCGGTCTTCGCGAGCGCGACCGCGTAGAGCCACGCCGCCTCGAGGTGTCCCGGATCCGCCGCCAGCGCGTCGCGCGCCGAGTTGACTACACTCGGCCAATCGTCGCGCGCCTCCGCGCTGCGCGCGCTGCGGTACGCGGGCTGCCCGGCGCGCTTGCGCCACGCGAAGTCCGCGAGCGCAGGTAACCCGAGCGGGCGCGCGGAGATTTCGGGCGAGGTATCGCGCACCGCCGCGGCATCGCGGTGCGCCGGCGGTGGAGACGCGCTCGAGCCGCGGTGACCGCACGCCGCCGCGGCCACGACGACGAGCGCGATCGCGTGCTTCGCCACGCCTTGGAGTTAACACGGACGCGACCATTGTGCTGGCGGCCCGGACGCGGGCGTGCGTACATGGTCGTCGTGCGTGTGGGGGTTGTACTGGCGATCGCGTGCGGCTGCGGGCGGCTCGGCTTCGACTCGACCGCGATGACGGCCGCCGACGCGAGCCGCGACGCGCCGGGCGGCGGCGACGCGCCCGGTTCGGCCGACGCGAGCGGCGATGCGCCCGCGGGCTCGACGCTGGTGTCGTTCGGCGAGCGCACCGGCTCGACGCACATGAGCGTCACCATCGACACCGGCCTGAGCGCGACGCAGCAGACGTTCAACTACGGTGCAGAAGACTCCGTCACCAGCTCGCCGACGTCGACCGGGCTCGTCCGCTTCGATCTGTCGGCGCTGCCGACCGGCACGACCGTCGATGGCGCGACCCTTCACCTCGCGGTCGACACCGCGCTCGCGTCGGGGACCGCGCAGCTCTATGCCGTGCTCGAGAGCTGGACCGAGGGCACCGCGATGGGCGCCGCCGGGGTCGCGAACTACACGACGCGCACCGCCGGCACGCCGTGGACGACCGCCGGCGCCGCGCCGCCTGGCTCGCGGGCGACCACACTGCTCGCGAGCTTCACGCCGGCCGCGGTCAACACCGATACGGTGATCCCGCTGAGCACGGCCGGGATCGCGCAGGTGCAGGCCTGGATCGACGGGCCGTCGACCAACTTCGGCTTCGCGGTCGTGGTCGCGAGCGGCGGCGGCGCGTGGGCCTTCATCACCCGCGAGACGACCTCGGCTAACCTGCGGCCACAGCTGGAGTTGTCGGTGCACTAG
>JBLMXA010000502.1:0-3680 GCA_050257515.1 Acidobacteriota bacterium
TCCGAGCCCGAGATCGAGAAGAACGGCACGCCGGCCTCGCCCGCGATCGCGCGCGCGAGCAGCGTCTTGCCGGTGCCGGGCGGGCCCATCATCAGCACGCCCTTCGGGATGCGGCCGCCGAGGCGCGTGAACTTCTTCGGATCCTTGAGGAACGCGATGATCTCCTCGACCTCGTCCTTGGCCTCCTCGACGCCGGCGACGTCCTTGAACGTCACGCGGTTCTGGTGGTCGGAGAGCAGCTTCGCCTTGGACTTGCCAAAGCTCATCGCCTTGCCGCCGCCGGACTGCAGCTGGCGCATGAACAGGAAGAAGATGCCGACGAGCAGCAGCATCGGCAGCCACCACACGAGCACCTGCGGCCAGATCGAGGACTCGTCCTTCGACTTCACCTTGTAGGCGATGCCGGCGTCCGTGAACTCCTTCGTGAACGTGCCCGGAAACTCGGCGTTCACGACGGTCTTGGTGTTGGAGTTGCGGTAGGCGACCACGTAGCGCGCGTCGTCATGCCCGCGCGGCTCGATCGTGATCTCCTGGATGTCCTTGACCTGGTCCTTGTTCGCGATCTGCGACCGGAAGGTGGTCGCGTCGATCTCCTTCTCCTTGGAAGAAGAGTCCGTGAACATCGAGTAGATGCTCACGAACATGAGAATCAGGATCGCCCAGATCAGGATGGTCTTGTGAGATTGACGCAAAGGTACCGATTCCCGCTGTTCAGTGCGTGGGGTTCAGGCATCTAGCATGGAGCCGATCGGCTCGGTTGCAAAGCTGAATTAGCTCAAAAGTTCCCGCCCGATCGGAGGGGCTCATCGACGCCGAACGCGTATCCAAGATGTTCGGCCCACACGATCGTGTGATCGGTCGTACGAACGAGGACTTTCGCGGCGCGGCGCGCCTCGCGCGGGATCTTGGCGTCGATGTAGAGGTCCGACAGCTTGCGCGAGCGGCCCTTGAGGCGCGCGGGACACATCCGGTCGCCGGGCTGCCACACGCGCAGCTCGTATCCGTCCGGGATCGTGCTCGTCCTCGTGCTCGCGCTCGTGCTCGGCAGGTTCAGCGTGTCGTACGAGCGAACCAGCTTCGCTCCCGGCACGTCGATCGAGATCTCGCCGCGCGCCGGCGCGGTGACCACTTCATCAAGTGCTTCGAGATGCACCGCGTCGTAGGACAGGTCCACCCGCTCGAGCGCCAGCGCGAGCGCACGCTTTCGGATCGCAGGTGGTTGCCTGGCCAGCGCGGGGCAGTCGATCGGCAGCCGCGCGTGCGGCTCGGCCAGCGCGTCGATGACGTCGAGCCACTCTCGCGCGCTCGCGGCGAGCCGGACCAGCGCGTCGTCGAGCGCGGGGTTCTCGGCGCGCAAGGCCGGCAGGAGGCGCTCGCGGAACCGCACGCGCGCGATCGAGGCGTCGGCGTTCATCGGGTCGTCCCACGTCGGCAGCCCGCGCTCGGCGACGTACGCGTCGATGACGTCGCGCGGCAGCGCGAGCAGCGGGCGCACGAACTGCGCGCGCGCCGCCGGGATGCCGGCGAGCCCGGCGGGCCCGGTGCCGCGCACGATCCGCATCAGCACGGTCTCGGCCTGATCGCGCGCGGTGTGACCGAGCAGGATCGTCGGCAGGCCGGTCGCCGCGAGCGCGGCGTAGCGGGCCTCGCGCGCCGCGGCCTCGAGCGAGCCGGTGCGCGCGACGTCGACGCGCGTCACGATCGCCTTCGCGCCCTGGCCGCGCGCCCACGCACGGACCTCGCCGGCGGTCGTCGCGCTGGCCGCGGAGAGCCCGTGATCGATCGTGATCACGGTGACGTCGCCGCCGAGCCCGATCGCGGCATCGGCCAGGCACATCGAATCGGCTCCGCCCGAGCAGGCCACCCCGATCGGGCCGGCCCGCACGTGCGGCTGGACGGCCGCGCGAACCGTGATGACCGCCCCCGTGGTAGGCATGCACCACCT
This sequence comes from Acidobacteriota bacterium, assembly GCA_050257515.1. Lineage (GTDB taxonomy): Bacteria > Myxococcota_A > Polyangia > Haliangiales > Haliangiaceae > JABFXX01. The sequence continues at coordinate 1,946 of JBLMXA010000502.1, forward strand.
TACAATGGCCGAGCACGAGGTCCCACCGTCCGCTCCGCTCGCGCGGCTGCGCGCGCAGCTCGCCGGGCCGCGCGGCTACCGCAAGATCGACGCGCTGCTGTCGGCCGACGACGCGCAGGCCGCGGTCGCCCAGCTGTCGCCGAACGAGGTGTTCGAGCTCGTCCACGAGGTCGGCTTCGAGGACGCGCAGCCGCTGATCGAGCTCGCGACGCCCGAGCAGATCCAGGGCTGCTTCGACCTCGATGGCTGGAACAAGGACCAGCTCGAGGTGCCGACGCTCAAGCCGTGGCTCGCCGCGCTCGCCGAGGCCGGCTTCGAGAAGCTCGGCGAGGTGTGGGGCAGGCTCGACTCCGAGCTGCGCGCGCTGATCGTCAAGCGCAGCGCCACCGTCTACGACGTGTCACTCGGCGAGGAGCCGCCGGACGAGACGGAGGAGCCGATCCTGTCGACGCCGGATCGCTACTTCCTGCTCGTGCTGCACGGCGACGACGACACGAACCGGCTGCTCCAGCAGGTCGTCGAGGATCTCTACCGCGCCGATCCCGAGCTCGCGCGCCACACGATCATGTCCGCACGCAGCGAGACCGAGACCGAGCTCGAGGAGATGAGCTATCGCTGGCGCTCGGGGCGGCTCGCGGATCTCGGCTACGTCGATTTCTACGAGGCGCTCGATCTGTTCCGGCCGCTCACCGCCGATCAGGTGCACGTCGGCGAGGGCTCGCAGGACCGCGCGATCGACGAGGACGAGCCGGTGCGGCTGCCGCTCGCGATCGCCGAGGAGGTCGTCGGCCGCAACTTCCTGGCGCGCGCGATGGCCGGCATCGACGACACGATCGAGGCCGAGCGGCTCGAGCGTGCGCTGACGGTGCTCGTCAACAAGGTGCTCGCCGCCGGCCGCGCGAAGCCCGGGCAGCCCGAGGTGGTGCGGCGCGGCGCGCTGTACGCGACGGCGACGCTGTCGCTCGGCCTCGAGACCGTCGCGCGCGGCGATCTCGGCCGCGCGCGCGACGCGCTCGCGTCCGTCGCGCTCGGCCGGCTGTTCCGCGTCGGCTACACGCTCGGCGTGTCGCTCGCGAAGCTCGCCGCCGCGCTCGCGCCGCGCGCCGAGACCGCCGGCTCGCCCGCGCGCGAGCTCGTCGCCGGGCTGTGCTCGCCGCGCCCGCTGCTGTCGCGCGCGATCGAGGAGCCGCCGATGCCCGGCATGCGGCCGCTCGAGTCGCAGGCCGACCTGCGGCGCGCGAGCGAGATCCTCGCGGGCCTCACCGTGCGGATCGCGCTCGTCGAGGGCCTCGGCGTCGACGTGCTCGCGATGGCGCAGGCGCCGCAGCCACGCCCCGAGCTCGACGATCACGTGCGCACCGCGCTCGCGCGCGCGATCGTCGCGGGCGAGCTGCGCGGGGACGCGCTGACGCAGGCCGAGCTGTCCGAGCTGCGCAGGCGCGCGTTCGCGAGCGGCAAGCTCACGGACGCGGCGCGCAAGGCCGGCCACGCCGCGATCCGGACGCGGCTCGGCGCGGCGCAGCTCGCCGCGAGCGGCCCGCTGCTCGCGCGGCTGGTCGACGGCTGGCTCGACGACCTCGACCGGATCCTCGGTGGCGTCAAGGACGCCGAGATCGATCCGCGGTTCGTCGAGGGGCTCATCGTCGACGTCAAGAGGAGCTAGCCGGAGCTAGCCGCCAAGACGCCGAGACGCCAAGACAGACGCCAAGCGATCTTCTTCCAGAAAGATCTCTTG
>JBLMXA010000503.1:0-8177 GCA_050257515.1 Acidobacteriota bacterium
GCCGATGCGGCGAACTGCCCCATCCTCGAGCACGCGCAGCAGCTTCTGCTGGAGCGAGGCGGGCAGCTCGGCGACGTCGTTCTGGAACGCGGTGCCGCCGTCGGCGTGCTCGAGCATGCCCGGCCGGCCGGTCGCCTCGTTGCCGAACAGCTCCTGCTCGAGCAGCGGCTCGCTGATCGCGGCGCAGTTGAGGCGCACGAACGCGTGCGTGCGCCGCGGCGACATCTCGTGGATGCGCTCGGCGAACCGCTCCTTGCCGACGCCGTGCTCGCCGAGCAGCAGGATCGGCAGCTTGCCGACCGCGATGCGGGCGGCCGATTGCTCGAGCGCGGCGAGCTGGCTCGCCTGCGGCGTCGACTCGCGGCGCGAGCCGGCGCGCGTCTGCACCATCAGCGTCACCCCGCCGACGAGGAACGGCATGCCGATGCCGAGCCGCTGGCGGCTGTCCTTGTCGAGGCGCTGGCCGTCGACGTAGGTGCCGTTCGAGCTGCCGACGTCCTCGATCTCGACGTCCTGGCCGACGTGCAGGTTCGCGTGGTGGCGCGATACCGATCCCGAGTCGATCGAGACGTCGCACTTCTGCGAGCGACCGACGGTGAGCGTGCCGGTGCCGGGCAGCGGCACGACCTGCAGCGACGCGCCATCGATGACGAGCAGCACGCGGTCGCCGAACGGCGCCTGGCGATCGATCTGTTCGGTCGTGGCGCCGGGATCTTCGTCGGTCACCCCCGCAGGGTACACCAACGCTAAGGCGGCTTGCACTCCGGAGCCCGCGGTTCGAGGCGGCCGCCGTCGACCACGAAGGGGACCCGGCACGCGATGTCGCGGACGATCTGCTCCTTCGGCCGCGTGTCGCGCGGGATGTCGAGGAGGCCGGGGGCCATGCCGCCGGTCTCGATGCGGCCGTCGGGCAAGAACCGCGCGTTCTGCATGTAACGCAGCAGGTCGAGCCCGAACACCAGGTCCTCGCCGCTGGCGCGGTCCCAGATCGTGATCGCGTCACGCGACGCGCGCAGGAGCAGGTCGCCGCCGGCGTCGAACGTCGCGGTGGCCCCGCTGGAGTCGGCCGGCTCGAGCATGCGCTCGAGCTTACCGGTGGTCGCGTCGAGGATCGCGGTGTCGCCGTGCTCGAGCTGCGCCGCGAGCCAGCGGCGGTCATCGGTCGCGACGAGGTAGACGACGCGCCCGCGCGCGAGCTGCGTCCGTCCGGTCTCGCGGCCGGCGCGATAGAAGATGACGTCGCTCGAGCCGGTGCCGATCGCGTAGGCGCCGGCGCCGAGCGCCGCGATCGCCGAGGCGTCGGGCATCGGCGCGAGCTCCTGCCAGGCGTTCGTCGACACCGTCCATCGCCACAGCGACTTGCGCGACTCGGCGACCAGCACGTGATCGGCGTCCTCGAACGCGAACGCGCCGTACCGCCTCTCGACGTGCGCGAGCGGTTTCGCGTCGCGATCGAGGACGGTCGTGATCTCCGGGACGCCGACGACGCTGCGCTGCGTGGCCGGGTCGTACGCGACGGAGACGTGCATGCTGCTGATCGGCACGTGGCCGAGGTACTGGCGGCCGACATAGACGTGCGTGATGTCGTCGCAGATGTAGTACGTCGCGATGCCCTCGCCGCCGTAGCTGAGCTCGTCGGGGTTCGTGCACGGCAGCTTGTCCTCCTTGTACTGCTGCGCCGAGCTGCGCACGATCGCGAGCGTGTCGTTGCTCGACACCACGGCGAACGCGCCGCGCGCGATCACGCCGGTGTAGACGGGGTTGGTCTCGACCGGCAACGACGCGACGAGCGCCTTGCCGTGATAGCGGCGCAGCACGCCGGCCTTCGCGGTCCACAGGTCGTCCCCCTCGATGACGAGCACGTTCTCGTCGTCCTCGAGCGGGAACATCGAGATCTGCTTGCCGGCGCGATCGAGCACCTCGACCTCGCGCTCGGTGAACGTCGCGACGCGGTCACCGGTCGCCGAGAACATCAGGAACTCGCCGCGCACGGTCGGATGGAGCACGCCCGCCGGCTTGCCGGCGCCGTCGAGCAGGCGGACGTCGTGCGTGGTCTTGTCGAGGTAGCCGAAGATCGAGCCGTCGGCGGCGCCGCTCAGGTACGTCGAGACGTTCGCGGTGACCGCGTGCGATTCGAGCGACACCAGATCGATCACGTACAGCGTGCCGCGCAGGATGTAGAACATGTGGCGTCCACTCGTGTCGAACGCGGGCGCGATCGCGTCGCCGAGCGGGAGGTCGATCGAGCGGCGCTTGGTGCCGTCGGCGCCGAAGATCTCGATGCCGCGCGCGTGCACGAGCGTGAGCTCGTCGGCGGCGGGCCCGACGTTGCCGAACCACGGCGCGTGGGTCGTCGGGATGCGCGCGACGAGATGGTGCGCGGCATCGACATGCGCGACGCCGTCGCGGCCGGCGACGACGACGCCATCATCGGCGAGCCGGCGGACGCTGCCGATCTCGCCGAGCTTGAGCTCGAGATCGCCGAGCCGCGCGCCGGTGTCCGACCACCAGCGCAGGTGACCGTCGTGATCGCCCGCGGCGATCCAGCCGTTCGGCGACGACGTGATCCCCGGTGACACGTCGCGCTCGATGACGAGCACGTCGTGCCAGCCGCGATTCGCGATCGACACCATCTCGCGCAGCCCGGGCGAGTCGGCGCCGCGCTGCATCGCGGCGGCGAAGTACGCGAGCGACTGCACGGCGCGGCCGTCGTTGAGCTCGCGCCGGCCCTGCGCGATCAGGCTCTGCGTCAGCCGATCCTCGGCGAGCCGCGCGGCCTCCTGCGCCTTGGCCTGATCGCGCCGGGCCTCGGCGCGGCTCTCGTTCGCGGCCGCCGACAGGTACGCCATCACGCCGGCGATCGCCGCGAGCACGATCATCACCGCGGCGACGACGCCGCGGCGGATCCGGCGCGCGCGCAGCGCGGCCGCGACCGCGTGATCGGCGAACTCGCGCTCGAGCGAGGTCAGCGCGGTCGTGCGCGCGGCGAGCTTGCGCAGCTCGGCGAGCGCCTCGCCGCGCCACAGCAGGTCGGCCCGGCGGTTCGCCTCCTGCCAGCGGCGCGCCGCGGCGCGCACGTCGCCGAGCAGCGCGCGGTCGGCGGCATCCTCGCTGCGCCACCGCGCGAGCCTCGGCCATCGCTCGGCGAGGCACTCGTGGACGATCTCGACGACGACGTCGTCCTTGGGGCCGGCGTCCTCGCGGAGCACGAGCAGGCGCGCGTCGACGAGGTGGGCGATGACCTTGCGGGCGGCGGGCAGCGCCTCGAGCTCGCCGCGCGGCCACGGCACGCGCGTGCCGTCGGTGGCGACCAGCCGCGCGAACAGATCGCGCACGACCTGCTGGTCGGTGCGCGACAGGTTGCCGTAGATCTCGTCGGCGTAGGTCGCGAGCGCGCCGGCGACGCCGCCGAGCGCGACGTAGGCATCGTGGCGGATCGCCCGCGCGGCCTTGTCGCGCGTCTGCCACAGCTGCGACGCGGTGAACGACAACAGCGGCAGCGACGCCGGGCGGCCGGCGACCTCGGCGACCATGTCGTCGACGACGCGCGGATCGATCGATACCGCGGCGCGGCGCGCGGGCTCGACGACGATCCGCCGCAGCGCCTCGGGCGGCGGCGTCGCGAGCACGAACACCTCGAAGCGGCCGCGGAAGTCATCCTCGCCCTCGATCACGGTCGCGAAGTCGTCGCGCAGCGACGCGACGACGCGCACCGGCGCGCTCGGCCCGTCGGCGGCGGCCGCGAGCGCGCTGGCGAACGCGCGCCGCTCGTCGGGATCGGCGCACAGCGTGACGAGCTCCTCGAGCTGATCGACGACGAGCACGAGCCCGCGCGGCGCCAGCTCGCCGAGCGCGCGCAGATCGCCGAGCTGGGCGAGCGCGTGCATCGGATGGCGCCCGGGGCGGATCGTGCGCACCGCGTGGTGCTCGCCGAGCCGCGGCACGAGGCCGGCGTGCAGGAACGAGCTCTTGCCGACGCCGCTCGGGCCGAGCACCGCGAGCATCGGCGCGCGGACGAGCCGGTTCGCGAGCGCCTCGGTCTCGCGCTCGCGGCCGACGAACCAGTCCGCGTCGCTGCTGCCGTACGCGGCGAGGCCGGGGTAGGGCGAGACCTCGTCGGCGGCATCGTGCTGGGTGTCGGAGTCCTCGGTCGACAGCGCGGCGAGCCGGCGGCCGGCCGCGTCGTCGTCGCGCTCGAAGCCCCACGGCGCGGCGACGAGCCGCGCGTGGCCGCGGCTGCTCCGCCACAGCAGGAACAGCTCGGGCTCGGCCGACGGCAGCGGCGCGACGACCTGCGCGAGCGGCGACAGCCGCGCGACGATCGTGCCGTTGCCGTCGAGCAGGCCGACCTCGCCGGCGGCGAGCCCGCTCCACACGACCACGCGCTCGCGATCGCGCCGGCGCGCGCCCTGCCAGCTCTCGGCGACGTTGTTGCCGACGCCGAGCACGAGCTGGTAGGCGAGCAATGGCTCGAGCGGGCGCAGCGCGTCGCTCGCGGCCGTGATGTCGGCGGCGAGCGCGGCGGCGGTGCGCGGGCGATCGCGATCGTCGAGGCGCGCGGCGAGCGCGGCGAGCGAATCGGCGCCGGCGAGCGCGGCGACGAGGCCGGGCAGCGGATCGCCGCTCGCCGACGCCGCGGCCTTCGCGAGCTCGAGCCACGGCGCCGCGTCGTCGCTGCCGACGACCCGGCGCGCGCGCTCGCGGAGCAGCGGATCGGCGCCGGCGCCCTGCGGCGCGGCGACGCCGGCGAGCGCGAGCACCGCGAGCCAGCGGCAGGAGATCGCGACGAGCTCGCGCACCGCGGCATCGGCCTCGACGGTCGTCGTCGCCGCGGCGAGGTGCGCGATCGCATCGGCGATCGGCTGCGGGCCCGCGCGCAGCCACGCATCGCGCGTGCCCGGATCGAACAGCGGCACGACCTCGGGTGCGGCGGTGTTCGCGGCGGTGCGGATCGCGTCGGCGAACGCGACCGCGGTCGGCCACCGCGCGTTCGGATCCTTCTGCAGCGCGCGGTAGATCGCGTCGGCGATCGCCGGTGGCACGAGCTCGGGCAGCGGCGGCGGCGGCTCGTGCAGGTGCGCGGCCGCGAGCTTGCGGCGGTCGGTGCCGGGGAACGGCAGGTTGCCGCACGAGCAGCGATACGCGAGCACGCCGAGCGCGTAGACGTCGGCGCGCCCGTCGACCTCGCTCGGCCGCTCCCACTGCTCGGGCGACATGTAGTGCGGCGAGCCGAGCGTCGTGCCGTGGCTGGTCAGCGCCTTGTCGCCCTCGACGCCCGGCGTGACCCCGCCGTCCCCGCCCTTCGCGATGCCGAAGTCGAGCAGCTTGGGCAACAGCTGCCCCGCGCGCTCGATCACCATGACGTTACTGCCCTTGATGTCGCGGTGGACGATGCCGAGCTCGTGCGCGCTGTGGACGACCTCGCACAGCCGGCCGAACAGCGGCGCGAACACGCTGGGCGGCAGCGCGCCGCGGCGGGCGACGAGCTCGTCGAGCGTCATGCCCTTGACGTGCTCCATCGCGATCCACAGCACGCCGTCGGCCTCGGCGCCGAACGCGTAGACGTGGGCGGCGTAGGGGTGGTCGAGCCGCGACGCGAGCTTCGCCTCGCGCAGGAACCGCTCGACGCGGTTGGGCGACCACGCGACCTCGTGGCGCAGCACCTTGATGACCACCGAGCGGCCGAGCTGCACCTGCTCGGCGCGATACACCTCGCCCGAGCCGCCCTTGCCGAGCGGCTCGACGATCTGGAACTTGCCGAGCGTGCGCCCGATCAGCTCCGGCGCGCGGCCGGCCGTGGTCGCCGCGGCCGGGCCGAGGATCTCGGTCGCCGTCTCGTCGGGCGCCCCCACTCCCCGATTGTAACGCTTACTTCCGCTCGAGGATGATGAGGTCGACGCGGTCGTTCATCGCGGCGGCCCCCTTCTGGTCCGGGCTGACGAGCGGCTTCTCGCCGCCGAACCCGCGCGCGACGAGGCGTTTCGGCTCGACACCGCGCTCGATCAGCGCGTCGCGGATCGAGCTCGCGCGGTTGTCCGAGAGCTGCTGATCCTTGTCGGGATTCCTCGTCGGCTGGACGTACACCGTGATGCGCAGGCGCGCGATCTCGGCGTGCGCGCGCAGCGTCGCGGCGATCTGCCCGAGCAGGTTCGCGGTCTTCTTCTCGTTGAGCTTGTCGCGAGCGAACTGGAACGCGTCGAGCAGCTCGAGCCGCTCCGGCGACAGCACGACGAGCGAGTCGCCGTGGTCGGGGCAGCCGTCGTCGTCCTGCACGCCGTTGATCGTCTCGGGCTCGTTGGGACACTTGTCGACGCCGTCGGCGATGCCGTCGCTGTCGTTGTCGGGATCCGGACAGCCGTCGAGATCGCGGTAGCCGTCCTTGTCCTCCGGCTCGTTCGGACAGCTGTCCATCGCGTCGGGGATCGTGTCGCCGTCGTTGTCCACGTCGGGGCAGCCGTCGGCGTCCTGGAAGCCGTCGTAGTCCTCGGGATCGAGCGGACACTTGTCCTGCGCGTCGGCGATGCCGTCCCCGTCGTTGTCGGGGTCCGGACAGCCGTCGTCGTCCATGAACATGTCCTTGTCCTCGGGCTCGTTCGGGCAGGCGTCCTTGCTGTCGGGGATGCCGTCGTTGTCGGCATCGCCGTCGACGTGCTCGACGCTCGGCGTGCTCGGCCCGAGGTGCGGGACCCACGACACGCCGATGTTGAACTCGGCATAGCCGGCGCCCAGCGTGTACGGATCGCGGTTCGCCGGGCCGCGGTAGTAGCGAACGTCGGCACGCAGCGCGATCGAATCGGTGATGAAGTAGCGCGCGCCCCCCTGGACGTGCACCGGAAAGTGCACGGCGCTGCCGAGCGCGTCCGACTGCGAGTCCCAGATGCCCCAGCCGAGGCCCGCGAACGGGATCAGCTTGCCGCCGCTGACCGGCAGCTGGCCGAGCAGCGTGCCGCCGACGTGGAAGATGCGGACGGAGTCGCCGCCGCCCTGCGTCGACTCGAGCGTCCACGATCCGTCGGCCTCCAGACCGACGTAGTCGCTCATGAACAGCGCGTAGCGCAGCCCGAGCATCGGCGCGACCTGATCGAGCACCGGACGGGCGGCGGGGCCGCCCGGCATGTTGCGGAACGTCGGCAGATCGTAGAACTGGTGGAAGTAGTTCGAGACGAAGCCGCCGGCGTACACGCCGGCTTCCATCGGCGCCGACGGCGGTGCGTCGTCATCGGCCAGCGCGATCGCGGACGAAGCGACCAGGCCTGTCGCCACGAAGACGGCGAGTCTCTGCACCCACTGTAATTCTAGCCGCTTCGTCGCCGCGGCGCCGCTGCTCAGGCGCGCAGTGCCTCCCGCCGGCCGAGCTGCGCGCGGAGTACGACATAGGCGGTCATGTTGACGATGTCCTCGACGGTGACCTCGTTCTGGAGCGCGGCGCACGGCCGCGACAGCCCGAGCAGGATCGGCCCGACCGCCGACGCGCCGCCTCCGACCTTGAGCGTCTGGTACGCCGCGTTGGCGGCCGCGAGCGACGAGAACACCAGCGTGTTCGCCGAGCGCGACAGCCGCGAGAACGGGAAGTACTGGTTGCGCCGCTCGGGATCGAGCGCCATCTCCGGCTGCATCTCGCCGTCGATCTCGAGCTCCGGCCGGCGCCGCCTCACGATGTCGAGCGCGTGCTGGATCTTGAGGACCTCGGGGTGACGGACCGCGCCGAAGTTCGAGTACGAGATCATCGCGATGCGCGGCGTGACGCCGAAGCCCTGCACCGCCTCCGCCATCTGCAGCGTGATGTCGGCGAGCGTCTCGGCGTCGGGATCGATGTTGAACACCGTGTCGCCGAAGAACTTCACCGAGTTCTTCATCACCATCATGTACATGCCGACCGCGACCTTGCAGCCCGGCGACAGCCCGAAGATCTCGAGCGGTGGCCGCACGGTCTCGGGATAGTTGAGGCGCAGGCCGGTGACCATGCCGTCGGCGTCGCCGCGCTCGACCATCATCGCCGCGTAGTAGTCGCTCTTCTGGAGCAGCGCGGCCGCCGCGAACGACGTGATGCCCTTGCGCTGGCGCAGCTGGTAGAGGCGCTCGACGTACCCCGGGTTGTGATCGGTGCGCGGGTCGACGACCTCGGCGCCGCGCGACAGCAGATCGAGCGACATCTCCTGGCACATCGCCTCGATCTC
>JBLMXA010000504.1:0-7867 GCA_050257515.1 Acidobacteriota bacterium
CGGCGAGCTCGTCGCCGAGGCGGTGCCCGCGCCGCTCGCCGCCGACGCCCGCGCGATCGTCGCCGCGCGGCCGCTCGTGTGGGCCGACCTCGGCACCCGCGCCGCCCGCGCGACGAGCGAGCGGTTCGAGGTCCACGCCGCGCTGTGGGAGCGAATCGCGCCGCGGGGGCTCGCGCGGCTCGCGCTCGCGCTCGCCGAGGCACTCGCGCCTCTCGCCGCGTCGCAGGTACTAACGGCAGTCGCTGCCGGCTAGCGGACTGGCCACCCGCGCGCCCCGCGTAACACCGCTGATCTGCGACGCGGTGTGTCGGCACGCCCGTCGCAATGCCAAGCCCGCATGCGCGCACGCCTGTTTGCACTGGCTCTCCTCGCGGTTCCTGCCATCGGCTGCGTCGCCGACACGGGCGGCGACGGCAGCGATCCGGTGTTCGCGGACGACAGCAAGGCCGACGGCGCGAGCGGCGGCGTGCGCGTGTGCGCGACGCAGCACACGGGTACCGACGCCGACGGCGACGCGGTCGCGTTCTGCGACAAGCTCTACGACACGATGCCGCGCGTGAAGCTGCCCGAGGACAAGCTCGCGGCGGGCACCGCAAAGAGCACGCTGTACGCCGCGATCGATCTCGCGGGCCAGGCCGGCGTCATCGACCGCAGCGGCACCCGCTACACGCTGGTCGACGCGAGCGGCAAGGCGGTCGAGGCGTCGAAGCTGCCGAGCGCGCTCCACATGCCGAGCCATCGCGCGCTCTACACGATCTACAAGCTCACCGGCGTGATCGGCACGTACAAGGATCCGTACGGCGGCCCCGACACGCCGTCGCTGCATGTCACGAGCGGCAAGCCGATCATCGTGATCGGCGGCAAGACGATCGACGGCGCGTACCTCGCGCCGACCTACGCGCTCGAGGGCACGGTGTCGCGCCGCCTCGACGCGAGCCACTTCGACAGCGCGCACCCGGTGCCGGTGCGCATCACGTTCACCAAGCTCGAGGACTACGCGAACATGCCGGCGTGGACGTCGGGCACGCTCGAGGACGGCACGCGGTTCAAGATGGTCGGCACGATCGAGAACTGGTCGGATCCGGTGAAGGCTTCCGACGGCACCTGCATGACGTCGTTCGCGTCGCTCGGCGATGCGAACACCTGGCAGGGCGCGACCGATCCGACCGTGCGCTTCTACCGGTTCCCCGGCATGCACTTCGCCGCCGACGAGGTCCACGTGCTCGACTACCCGGTCGGCACCGCGGGCCTGTCCGGCAACGGCATGGGCGGGATGTCCGTCACGCACCCCGCGGCTCTGATCCAGGAGCACGAGACCGACGACTGGTCGACCGTCGGCATCCACCCGCACAGCGCGCCGAACGGCCACGAGATGAGCCTCCACCCCGTCATCGGCGGCGGCGGCGCGTGCGACTGATCGATCACGGGCAGGTGAGCGACTGGACCTGCACCGGTGTGAGGCTGTCGGTCGTCGTGCCATCGCCGAGCTGACCGTTCGCGTCGCGGCCCCAGCACTGGGTGGTCTGGCTGTCGAGGAACGCGCACGTGTGGTTGCCGCCGCCGGCGAACCCGACGCCGAGCGACAGGCCCATCACCGGTACGGGTGAGGTCCGCGTCGACGTCGAGTTGTCGCCGAGCTGGCCGTTGCCGTTGTTGCCCCAGCACACGTAGGTGCCATCGCTCTTGCGCGCGCAGCTGTGGCGGTCGCCGAGGCGGAGGTCTGCGGCACCGGTGAGCGAGCTCACCTGGACCGGCTGCGCGCGGTCGTTGAACGTCGTGTCCCCGAGCTGGCCGCTCGAGTTGCGGCCCCAGCACCACACCGTGCCGTCGTTCTTCAGCGCGCAGCTGTGGTTCAGCCCGACGGCGAGCCCGACCACGCCCGTGAGGTTCAGGACCTGGACGGGCTTGGTGTGCTGGTTCTGCGTGCCGTCGCCGAGCTGGCCGTAGAAGTTGTAGCCCCAGCACCACGCCGTGCCGTCGGTCTTCCGCGCGCAGCTGTGGAGATCGCCCGCTGCGACCTGGGCGACGTTCGTGAGGTTCTGGACCTGGCTCGGCGTCGAGCGCTGCGTCGTGGTGCCATCGCCGAGCTGGCCGTTGGTGTTGTCTCCCCAGCACCACACCGTACCGTCGGTCTTCGCCGCGCAGGTATGCCCGGTGCCGGCCTCGATGCTCGTCGTACTACCGAGCCCCATCACGCGGACCGGCGACGTGCGGCGCGTCGTCGAGCCGTCGCCGAGCTGTCCCGTGCTGTTGTCGCCCCAGCACCACACGCTGCCGTCGGTCAGACGCGCGCAGCTGTGGATGTCGCCGCACGCGACCTCGACGCCGTTCGCGATCGTCGACACCTGGGTCGGCGTGTGGCTGTCGGTCTGCGTGCCGTTGCCGAGCTCGCCGTCGGCGTTCGCGCCCCAGCAGTAGACCGCGCCCGAGAGCTTCACGGCGCACGTGTGATCGGTGCCCGCCGCGATGCTCGCCATGCACGTGCATTGCTCGCTCGTGCCGAGCGCGCTCGTGCAGCAGGTATCGCCGGTGTTGTCGATGCGGTAGTCGATCCTGCCGTCGCTGTCGTCGTCGACGCCGTTGTCGCAGACCGCGGCACCCTTCTCGCTGGTGTCGGCTGGGCCGCTGCACCCGGGATCGACGAGCGCCGCGTTGGTCGAGTAGTCGATCAAGCCGTCACCGTCGTTGTCGACGCCGTCGTCGCATTGCGGGCACGTCGCGCCGGGCAGACACTTCTCGCTGAGGTCTGCCGGATCGGTGCAGCCGGGGTCGCTGGCCGCGGCGTTCTTCGAGAAGTCGGTGAAGCCGTCGCCGTCGTTGTCGATGCCGTCGTCGCAGGCCGCCGACCCCTTCTCGCTGCCGTCGGTGACGCTCGCACAGCCGGGATCGCCGCCGGTCAGCTGGTAGTCGGTGAGGCCGTCGTTGTCGTTGTCGAGGCCGTCGTCGCACACGAGCGCGGCGTCGTGCTCGCTCGTGTCCGCCGGACCGCTGCACCCGGGGTCCGCGCCGTTCACCGTGTAGTCGGTCAGCCCGTCGTTGTCGTTGTCGGCGGCATCGTCGCACGCCGGGCAGCCGCCGCCCGGGCAGCGCTCGCTGTTGTCGGGATCGGCCGGGCCGGTGCAGCCCGGATCGCTGATCGCGGGGTTGGTGTTGTAGTCGGTGCGTCCATCGCCGTCGTTGTCGATGCCGTCGTCGCACTGGTTCGTGCCCTTCTCGCTCGTGTCGCTCGCGCTCGAGCAACCCGGGTCGGCGAGGTCGATGAGGCCGTCGCCGTCGTTGTCGATGCCGTCGTTGCACGCCGGAGCGGTGTTCGCCTCGTTCGTGCCCGTCGGCGTGCCGGCACACCCCGGATCGGCGAGGTCGATCTTGCCGTCGAAGTCGTTGTCGATGGCGTCGTCGCACTGCGGGCAGCTCGCGCCCGAGCACTTCTCGCTGAGATCGTCGGGCCCGGCGCAGCCAGGATCGGAGACCGCGGGATCCAGGTTGTAGTCGGTGCGCGTGTCGCCGTCGTCGTCGGCGCCGTTGTCGCAGGCCGGGCATCCCACGCCGCTGCACTTCTCGCTCGGATCCGCGGGGCTCGAGCACCCCGGATCGGAGAGCGCCGGATCGAGGTTGTAGTCGGTGCGCCCGTCGTTGTCGTCGTCGAGACCGTTGTCGCAGACCGAGCCGCCCTTCTCGCTCGCGTCGACGAGGCTGTCGCAGCCGGGATCGCCGCCCGCCGCGCGCCAGTCGATCAGGCCGTCGTGGTCGTTGTCGATGCCGTCGTCGCACTCGTTGGCGCCATGCTCGTCCTGATCCGCCGGGCTCGCACATCCCGGGTCGCCGAGCGCGGCGTTGAGGTTGAAGTCCGTGAAACCATCGCCGTCGTCGTCCAGACCGTTGTCGCACGCGGTGACGCCCTTCTCGCTCGGATCGTCGGGCCCCGTGCAGCCCGGATCGCCGCCGCCGGCCTGCACGTAGTCGATTAGGCCATCGTTGTCGTTGTCGGCGCCGTCGTCACACGCGATCGCACCCTTCTCGCTGGGATCGAGGGCGTCGGCGCACCCGGGATCGCCGTTGCCGTCCAGCCGGAAGTCGGTGCGCCCGTCGCCGTCGTTGTCGAGACCGTCGTTGCACGCGCCACCCGACAGCTCGCTGGTGCCGAACGGCGACGAGCATCCGGGATCGCCGGTGCCGTCCGCGTGGAAGTCGACGAGACCGTCGTCGTCATCGTCGAAGCCGTTGTCGCAGACGTCGGCGCCGTGCTCGTCGTTGTCGTCGGGGCTCGCGCACCCGGGGTCCGCCATGTCGACGTAGCCGTCGCCATCGTCGTCGATCTGGTTGGAGCACGCAGGGTGGCACCCCGGTTCCTGGCCGTCCACCAGGCCGTTGCAGTCATTGTCCTTGCCATCGACGCACGACGGATCTCCGTGCGGGCCCTCGGTCGCGCCGGGATGGACCGCCGGATCGGCGTCGTTGCAGTCCTGCACGCCGGAGCAGCCGGCTCCGAAGCCGACGCCGTCGCCGTCGTGATCGACACACCCCGCCGTACACATCGCGTCGACGCAGTCGAATCCGAGCGCGCAGTCGCCGATCGCCGCGCACGCGACGACCGAGCACAGACCGCCCGTGCAATCGAACTCGTTGCTCGCGCCGCAGTCGGAGGGCAGCTGGCAGTTGCGCTGCGTGCACACGTGAGTGACGCAGGCCTCGTCGGGACGGCAGTCCGGATCGCCGTTGCAATGGCGATCGGGAAACTGCCGGGCATCGAAGCCGCACGCCGCGACCAGCACGAGCGCCGCGACCCGCAGGTATCCGCGCGTCACCACCTCACCACCATCCCGAGCGAGCCGGGACCGACCACCACGCGCATGCGCGCGTTGTCCGGGCGTTCGAGGTTGCCGGGATCGATCCACCACACCAGGGCGGAGATCGTGACGACCGCTGCACCGCTCGCGAACAGGACGTCGGCGAGGCGCGCATCGCGATCGCCGCGCGCCTGCTCGTCCTGGCACTGCGCGATCGTCGCGGCGGGCAGGATCTGGCTGCGATTGCCGCAGCCGGCGTTGTCGAACGCGGACTGCGCGGTGCGCGCACCGAACGCGTACACGCCCCCGACGACCGCGGAGGCGACGCCCAGCCCGGCGCCAACGTAGGTCCACCTGCGCGAGGGATGGCGGTTGTAGAGCTTCTCGCGCTCGCGCTCGGCCTCGATCCTGGCGACCTCGGCCTTGCGGCGTTCGGCGGCGGCGATCGCCTCGGCCTCCTTTGCCTTGCGTTCGTCGTCGGCGCGCCTGGTCTCGGCCGCGATCCGCTCGGCCTCGAGCCGGCGTTCCGCCGCCGCGCGCTCGTCGGCTCGCTTCTGCTCCTCGGCCGCCGCGGTCTGCTCCTCGGCGATCAGCGACTGCACGAGCGCCTTGTTCTCGGCATCGGGCACACCTGCCAGGTACGACTGGTACATGAGCACGGCGTCCGCGTGCTGACCGAGCTTGCGATGACACTGCGCGATGTTGAACAAGAACGCCGGCAGCGGCTTGATCCGGTAGGCGCGCTTGTCCAGCTCGAGCGCCTGCGCGAACTCGCCGAGGTTGAAGTGCTGCGCGCCCTGCGCGTAGAGCTCCTTCGCGCGCTCGAGCGGCGCCTCGTCGAGAAACTTCCGCAGCAGGCGCGGCAGGTCGCTGGCGAGCCTGCGATCGGCGAGCACGACCTCGCGCTTGCCGACGAGCTCCTTCGCGGGCACGTCGACGAGCATCAACGCGATCACGAGCTTACCGGCGGTGCCGGACAGCGACACTCCGACCACCCCGTTCGCGCCGAGCTCGGCGGCGGCGGTCGCGAGACACATCGAGTCCGCTGCACACATCGTGTCGATCGACTTGCCCCCGATCGGCCCGACCTCCGCTCGCTCGAGCGCCTTCTTGACGTGCTCGATCGCACTCGCCGGCACCTTGGGATCGGCGGCGGGTCCGAGCACGACGAGGTCGGAGCCCGCCTCCCCGGTTGCAGCCAGCGCGATGATGACCGCGACAACAACGAGCCGTCGCATTTCCCAGCGGGTCGCGAGTGCATCGCCGGTGCCACCACGGCGCGCGCACGTTCTCGCCACATCCACGTCGCCACGCGCAGGGTTCGTACAAGCGCTGCGCAAACTCGGAACGTTCACACCTCAGTGCGAGTGAGCGAACGGATCCATCATGCCGTCGCGTTGCACCTTCGGCTTGGCCGGCTCGCGGTGGTGATCGACGTGCCTCGCCGGCGCTGCGCTCGGCACGAGCGTGATCGCGATCGCGGTCGAGGCGGTCAGCGCCACCACGGCCTCCGCCGGCTCGTGTGCCGCGAGCTCGAAACGCACGTGGCTCGCGCGGTCGCTGCGCGCGAACGACGTCTGGAACGGTGTGATCCCCAGCGGCACGGTCTCGCCCACGCGAAACACGCGCGCGCCCGGAGGTGTCGACGTGAACGACACGGTCACCATCGCCGGTCGCACGGCAACGGGCGGCGGCGGAGGCGGCGGCGATGGCGGCGGCGACGGCGGCGGCGCGGCCGCCGGTGCGACCACCGCCGGCCTGCTCTGGCCGCCGAGGTGGCCCGGCACGAGGATCGCGGCACCCGCGACGGCGGCGACCACCGCACCGGCGGCGGCCCACCTCCAGCGCGGGCGCCGCCTCGGCGCCGCGACATCGATCACGCGCAGCGCCGCGCCGAGCGCCGTGGCCGTCGCGAAGCGGTCGGCGGCGCGCTTGGCGAGGCAGGTGCCGATCAGGCGGTCGAGCTGTCGCGGGATGTTGGCGACCCGGGCGACCCGCGACGGCACCGGAGGCACGTCGTGCGCGTTGCGCATCAGGTACTCGTGATCGGTCTTCGACGGGAACGGGTGGCGGCCGGTCACCATCTCGAACAGGATCACGCCGAGCGCGTAGAGGTCGGCGCGACCGTCGACGCGCTCGCCAGTCGCCTGCTCGGGCGCCATGTAGGCCGGCGTGCCACCGTTCGCGGCATCGTTCCCGATCTGAGCGACGCCGAAATCGATCAGCTTGACGAAGTCGGAGCGCTCGCCACGGCGCACGAGGATCACGTTCGGCGGCTTGAGATCGCGATGGACGAGCCCCTGTGCGTGGACGGCGGCCAGCGCGTCCGCGATCTGAGCGGCGATGTCGATCGCGGTCGCGACCGGCAGCGGGCCTCCCGCGAGCCGCGACTTCAGATCCGGACCGCGCAGCAGCTCCAGCACGCAGTACGCCCCATCGACGACGTCGTCGACGAGGTCGATCGATTCGACGATGTGCGGGTGGTGAAGCTTCTCGATCGCGCGGGCCTCGCCGAAGAACCGCGCGAGGTGGTCCTTCCGGTGTTGCAGGCCGGGCCGCAGCAACTTGATCGCGACGAAGCGGTTGAGCCGCGCATGAGCCGCGACGTACACGCTGCCCATGCCGCCCTCGCCGAGCAGACCGATCAGCCGGTAGCTGCCGAGCACGCGACCGAGGTGCTCGGGGACGGCGCCGGTGCCGGGCTCGAGGGGCGTGTCGTCGAGCGGACACGCGGACTGGGTGTCGACGAACCGGCGGCCGCAGGCGGGACAGATCTTCACGGTGCTAGTGGAATGGATCGAGCTGCGCGTCGCGCTCGAGCCTGTGCCGCGGCTGGGCGGCGTGGACGGCCGGCACGCTCGCCCTGACCGGTCGTGCGGGCTCGATAAACTCCAGCTCGGCACGCGGCCGGTCGGGCACGATCGTCTCGGCGATCTCGCGACCATCGGCAAACCGCGCGACGAGCTGCATCGGCTCGCTCGACGGCTCGACCGTGAGCGCGACCGGCGCGCGTCCGAGCGGCTCGCGGCCGTGCCCCGCGAACATCTCCGCGCCATCGGGATGCGACCGGAGCTGGATCG
>JBLMXA010000505.1:0-8481 GCA_050257515.1 Acidobacteriota bacterium
GTTGTCGTCGATGCCGTTGCACGACTCGGCCATCGGGATCGGGCCCTTGCACACGTAGCCGTTGACGCCGTCGCAGGTCTGGATGCCGGCGCACGTGCCAAAGCCGTTGGAGTTCGTGCACGCGCCGCCGCTCGGCAGGCCATCGTCGATCAGGAAGTTGCAGTCGTCGTCCTTGCCGTTGCAGGTCTCGGGTGCCGGCGTCGCCGCGGTGCACGCGCTCCAGCCGGTCGCGGCCGCGCAGGTCTGCGTGCCGTAGCAGGTGCGAGCCATGCCGCTGACCGTGCCCGAGTTGGAGCACGTGCGCATGAGCCCGTCGTTGGAGTTGTTGCAGCTGCAGCTGCCGGTGTCGGGCTGGCAGTAGTTGCCCGTGTGCGTGCCGCTCGCGTCGGCCTTGCAGGTGTAGTGCGTGGGGCAGTCGCTCTGCTGCGTGCACTGGCTCGCGCAGAACGTGTTCGACTGGATCGTGCTGTCGTCGAGCGTGAGGCACGCGCCGCTCGGGCACTCGCTGTCGCTCGCGCACGCCGAGCACAGCCGCGCCGCGTTCGGGATGCACAGCTTCACCGTCGTGTCGGGATAGGTGACCGCGATGCAGCTGTAGCTGACCGGGCAGCTGTCGGTGCAGGTCACCGTGCACACGCCGCCGTAGCCCGGGCTCGGCTCGACGCAGTAGCCGCTCGCGCAGTCGGTGTGCATCGTGCACGGGTCGCCGAACTGGCCGTTGCCGAACGTCGCGTCGGGGAGCACGATCGTGCTGTCGTCGAGAGGGGCGTCCGCGGGCGAGCGATGGCTCGAGCCGCAACCGATCAAGATTGCAAGCGCAGCCAGCCGGACAAGACGTCCCCCCACTTGCTTTCGACGCTACTTCCGAGCCGTATCCAAAAGGAAGGGGGAAACGCCGGGAGAGTGATCTTATCTGCGTTACTCTCGTGGGGCATGAGGGGACACGGGCTGCCTTCCGTCGACGTGTTGGCCAAGGTGCTACACGACGAATTCCCCGAGCTGGACCGGGATCGCCTCAAGGCCGCCTGCGAGCGCGCGGTCGCCCGGGCCGCGGCCGCCTCGCTCGACACCGAGGGCTACCAGGTCGTCAACATGCACCTGGCGCGCGTCGAGGCGACCGAGGAGAGCGAGGAGCGCGCGACGATCCTCCGCGAGCTGTCCGACACGCTCGAGCAGCGCGGCGATGCCGAGCGGGCGCTCGTGACGCGGCTCGCCGCGTTCTCCGAGGTCGCGACCGCCGCCGACCTCGATCCGCTGCTGCGGCTCGCGCGCGTCACCCAGCGCTGGAGCGAGCTGCCGCTCGAGTCGATGACCGCGCTCGTCGACATCCACGACGCCGCGGCGGCGAACCGGCTGCGCGCGATCGCCGATGCCTGGCAGCACCTCGGCCGCGGCTATCACGCCGCGGACTGCCTCGAGCGCGTGCTGCTGATCGCGCCCGAGGACGAGCAGACGAACGAGGCGCTCGAGGTGTTCTATCGCGCGCAGGGCGAGTGGTCGCAGCTGCTCGACCTGCTCGGCCGGCGCGCCGTCCACGTCGACACCGACAAGGAACGCGCCGAGCTGTATCGCGAGATCGCCGAGATCCACGATCGCGAGCTCGGCGACGACGCCGGCGCGCTCGACGCGTACCAGGAGGCGAACCGGCTCGATCCCGACCGCCCCGAGGTGCTCGAGGCGATCGCGCGGCTCGCGCTCAAGGTCGACGGCATGGAGGACGACGCGCTCGCCGCGCTCGAGCGCGTGGTCGAGCTCGTCACCGAGCCGAAGAAGCGCGCGGGGCTCGCGCTGCGCGCCGCGCAGCTCGCGACCTCGGTCGACTGGGACAAGACGCAGAAGTTCTACGAGCGCGCGCTCGCCGACGATCCCGATCTCGCGCCCGTGATCGATGGCTTCGCGATCCTGTTGCGCGACAAGGGCCTGCTGTCGGAGGCGGTCACGCTGCTCATCAACGGCGCCGATCGCCCGGGCCTCGCGAGCGAGCGCTCGCGCTGGCTGACCGACGCGGCCGACTACTGCGTCGCGCTCGGCGACACCGACTGGGCGAAGCAGCTGTACAAGGACGCGCGCACCGCCGATCCGACGAACAACAAGGCCGGCGTCGCGCTCGTCGAGCTGTGCCGCGATGCCGGGTCGCTCGTCGAGCTGATCCCGATCCTCGACGATCTGTGCCGCACGACCGACGACCCGAGCCGCCTGCGCGGCTACCTGATCGCGCGCAGCAAGGTCGCCGCCGAGCTCGGCGATCGCACCGGCGCGCGCAGCCTGCTCGCGCGCGCGGTCGAGCTCGACCCCGCCGATCTCGCGAGCAAGCGCGAGCTCGCCGACATGCTGTTCGAGGCGCAGCAGTGGGACAAGGCGCGCGCGGTGATGGAGGCGCTGTTCGAGCACGAGGACCTGCTCGGCCAGGACGCCTCGATCGAGCTGCACTATCGCGTCGCGCGGTGTGCGCGCGAGCTCGGCGACCTCGACGGCGCGAAGCAGCACGCCTCGATCGTGCTCGCGATCGCGCCGGAGCACCGGCCGTCGCTGCTGCTGCGCGAGGAGCTCGATCACGACGATCCGATCGCGCTGACGTCGCACCAGCTCGCGCTCGCGAACCTCGCCGGCACGCCGGAGGAGAAGGCGCAGCGGTTCACCGCGCTCGGCGACCGCTACATCGAGCTCGGCGATCGCGCGACCGCGCGCGAGATGTACCGCGAGGCGCTCGTCCACCGGCCCGGCGATCACCTGCTGCTGACGAAGTTCCTCGAGCTGATCGCCGACGAGGGCGACTGGAGCTACTCGCTCGATCTCGTCCAGCGACTGATGGAGACCGAGAAGGATCCGCGCGTGCGCGCGCGCTACGGCCACCTCGCCGGCATGATCGCGCGCGACGAGATGCAGGACGAGGAGATGGCGCGCCGGCTGTTCGAGCGCGCGCTCGAAGACGATCCGCTCGGGTTCGCCGCGGCCGACGAGCTCGAGGCGCTGCTCGACGCGACGCTCGATCGCGACGCGCTCGCATCGTTCTACTACCGGCGGCTCGAGCACGTCCGTCACGAGGAGGGCCGCGCGGGCGAGCGGCTGCGGCTGTGGGAGAAGCTCGGCGAGCTGCTGATGGAGCTCGATCGCCACGACGACGCGATCGTCGCGTTCGAGGTCGCGCTCACGCTCGATCCCGACAACCAGGCGCGCCGCCGGCGGCTCGCGGACCTCTACGACGCCGACCCGCGCTACGACGGCAAGGCGATCGCGCTGCACCAGGACATCCTGAGCCGCGACAAGGGCCGGCTCGACTCGTACAAGGTGCTGCACGTGCTGTACGACCGCACCGGGCAGCCCGACAAGGCGCGCGCGGTCGACGACGCGCTCGCGGTGCTCGAGGCGATGGACGTCCACGTGATCGAGGACGGCATCTCGGCGCTGTTCCACGGCGAGCGCAACGAGAAGGCGGATCGCTCGCGACCCGCGCGCCAGCGCCTGCTCGCGAACGAGGACTGGCTGACGCTGTCGCGGATCGACGTCGATCTGCAGCTGTCGGCGCTGTTCGCGCTCGTCACGCCCGCGTTCGCCGCCGAGCGCGCGCGCATTCGCCCTCCCCCGCCGCTGCCGGGCAAGGAGGACGACGTCCCGGGCAAGGTCGCCGCCGTGCTCGCGAACGTCGCGCAGTCGTTCGGCGTGCCGCGGCCGCCGGTCTACATCGATCGCGCGCAGGTCGCGCCGTGCACGCTGACGCTGCGCCTGCGCGAGGGCGCGCTCGCACCGGTGCTGTTCCTCGGCCGCGCCGCGCTCGACGAGCTGCCGCCGCACGCGCTCGCGTTCCTGCTCGCCCGCCAGCTCGCGGATCTGCGCGTCGATCGCATCGCGCGGCTGCTGGTGCCGCGCGCCGGCGAGCTCGCGCAGATCGTGGAGAGCGCGATCAAGGCCGACTCGCCG
Organism: Acidobacteriota bacterium; assembly: GCA_050257515.1. Lineage (GTDB taxonomy): Bacteria > Myxococcota_A > Polyangia > Haliangiales > Haliangiaceae > JABFXX01. The sequence continues at coordinate 3,919 of JBLMXA010000505.1, forward strand.
TCGACGTCGGCGAAGTGGCTGACGAGCGCGCTGCATCCGGTCGAGCTCGATCAGGTGCTCGCGCTCGGCGCGCGCCTGCGCGATCGCAATCTCCAGCCGCTGCGCGCGACCGCCGAGTGGCTCGCCGCCACCGAGCGCGCCGCCGATCGCATCGGCTTCGTCGTCGTCGGCGATCTCGCGAACTGCGTGCGCGTGCTCGAGCGCGATCCCGACGCGACCGCCGGCGAGATCAACCGCGTGCTCGAGCTCGTGTGGTCGAGCATCACCGACGCCGTGCTCGCGGTGCGCGCGCGCGTCGAAGGCTGGGACACCACCTCGCTCGCCGCCGCCGCCCGCTAGGGACGCTTTCTCCTTCTTCAACCTGCCCCGAGAGCGCCCCTCGCGATCTCGGGCACCTAGCTGGGGACGTTTTCTCCTTTATCAACCAACACGAACCACTGCGCGTCGAGCGAGCTCGTGGCAACGCGCCGACGCGTCCGGGTCCCCGCGCTCGCACGGAAGTTGAAGAAGGAGAACGCGTCCCCAGGTAAGTGAGTGAATTTGTCCGGCGCGCCAGATGAGCTGGTGGAAGAAGGAGAAAGCGTCCCCTACCAGGTCGCGAACGTGTCCCACGCGTGGTTGTACGAGCCCGCGACGGTGCAACCGCAGCCGTCGAGCGCGCCCGACGCGTTACAGGCGTACTTGCCGTAGTTGTAGAACTTGTTCGCGGGGTACGCGCGCGAGACGGAGCGCGCGATGATGCCGGACAGCTCCGACTCCTGCGCGGGTGTGGTGTCCTTCGGCGCCCACGCGAAGCCGATGCGGCGCCCGGGGTAGCCGTCGTGCGCGGCCCACACGTGCGTCGCGTAGACCTGCAGGCGCGAGAACTTCACGAAGTCGCCGAGGCCGATCAGGTTGTCGCCGAAGCCGTTGTTCGAGTTGAACGCCGCGTTGAGGAGCGGCACGTAGTGGTGTTGCAGGTACGCCGCCGCGGTCGCGGTGGCCGCGCCGCCCTCGTGCGCGAGCCGCGGCAGGTGCTCGACGTACGCCGACAGGTTGTCCGAATCGCGGACGACGCTGCTACCGATGACGCAGTTGTCGTGCGGATCGGCGTAGACCTCGACGGCGAACCACCGCACGTAGCGGTTCATGTCGGCCCACCACGCGTCCTGCGAAAGCCAGCCCTCGACGTTGCCCTTGTAGACGCCCAGGGTCGCCAGCGTCTGGCCCATACCGGCGCTGTACGCGACGCCGCGGACCGTCCGCGTACCGTCGCCCTCCGCGAGCCCCTTGATCGCTGCCCGCTCGTGGGCCCAGACGTCGTTGTCACCGGTGTGCGTCGACATCGGGAACTCGTTGATCGCCCAGATGTCACCGGCCGCGACGTCGTAGCCGGCGGCGGTCATCCGATCGCGGAACGTCCGGCCCGCGAGCGCCCAGTCGCGCGTGCCCGGCGACTGCGCGATCCAGTCGCGCCACGCGCCCCACTGGAACTCCGCCATCGCGTGGAAGTTCGCGCCGAGCGCGCGGACCTTGTCGGCCCCGCTGCGCGGCTGCGTCTTGTCGGCGGTGAGCGCCGGCAGGTGCACGTAGTAGCGCGTGCACGGATCGACCGCGGCGGCGAACGCGTTGGGCAGCGTCAGCGCGTACGTCCCCTCGGAGTAGAGGAGGACCGTCGTCATCTCGGTGCAGCCCGAGGCGAGCTCGGGCGTGATGTCGCCGTCGCCGATGTCGGCGCCGGTGTTGTCTTCCGGCGGGGCGATCTCGGACGGATCGCCGACCATGCACGCGGTGAACAGCAGGCTGGCAACGAGGACGAGCGGCTTCATGGCAGCCGATACAGAGCAGGGCTCATACCAGCGGGCGAGCGGCAAAAACCCGAGGAATTTCGTGGTGGCTACTCGTGGCCCCCGGGATTGGCTGCGCCAGGCGCAAACGGCGGTGTGAAACAGGTGTCGCAGGGGTGCGGGCGCCTCGGCAGGGGCAGCTTCGCGTACGAAGCGAAGCCGATCGCGGAGCCCGGGACGAGCTCGCTCGCGAACTCCGGCAGCTTGATGAAGATCCGATCGGGCGGGATGCCGGCCGCCGCGTACGCGGCGACGTCGCTGCCGCGGTTGCCGATGCCCGCGACGAGCACGAAGCCGTCGAGCGCGTGCAGCGTCGCGCGCTTGTACGCGACGCTCGCGGCCCCGGGCAGCGCGAACAACGAGCGCGCGAGCCGCACCGGACCGCGCGGGAAGCCGTGGCTCGCGAGCCACGACCGCGTCGCGTCGGTGAACCGCTCGCCGCGCGACGTGACGTAGACGATCTGGTAGCCCAGCGCGCGCAGCGCTTCGGGCGCGCCGGGCTGCGGCGCGACGCCGTCGTCGTCGACAAGCGACTTCGGCCACGCGTTCTCCGACGACGTCAGCGTGCCGTCGACGTCCGAGATCACGAGCGGGGTGCCGGCCGGCGCGACGTACGCGACGAACCTGACGCCGGTGCGATCGCCGAGCACCGACACGTAGAGGTCGCGCAGCCCGATCGGCACGCGCTCGCGCGGGGCGAGCGCGATCGCGAACCGACCGTCGGCGTCGGTGCGCGCCTGGGCGAGCCACCGCCAGCCGGTGGTGTCACACGCGTACAGATCGACGTCCTCGTCCTCGAGCGCCTTGTCGAGCGCGCTGTACGCGATCGCGCCTTCGACGATCTGCTCCGCGCCTGCGACCGCGATCAGATCGTGGCCGCGGTGCAGCGGCGCGCCGAGCGCGGCGACGACGCGCTCGCGGAGGTGCCGGAAGCCGCGCGACGGCCCCACCGCCGGTGCGGCCGCGCAGCGCACGTCGGGGATGCCGCCTGGTCCGACCGTCGTGACGACGCCGCGCGCGGGCGCGGGAGGGCCGGAGTGCGGGTGCGCGCAGGCGACCACGACGACGAGCCAGGCGATGCGAGCCACGTGCGGATCATGCCAAGAACGTTCGTGTTACGACACGGCCATGGATGTCTTCGGGAAGCTCTCCACCTACGACTTCGGCGAGGTCCACTTCAAGCTCGACAAGGCGACGCACCTCAAGGCGATCGTCGCGATCCACGACACCCGGCTCGGGCCCGCGCTCGGCGGCTGCCGGTTCATCGAGTACGCGACCGACGACGACGCGCTGCTCGACGCGCTCCGCCTCGCGCGCGGCATGACGTACAAGGCAGCGCTCGCCGGCCTGCCGCACGGCGGCGGCAAGAGCGTGATCATCCGCCCGCGCACGCACTTCGATCGCGTCGCGCTGTTCCGCGCGTTCGGACGCTTCATCGAGGACCTGCGCGGCCACTACATCACCGCCGAGGACAGCGGCACCGGTCTCGAGGACATGGAGATCGTGCGCACGCAGACCACGCACGTCACCGGCGTCGACCCCTCGCACGGCGGCTCGGGCGATCCGTCGCCGTTCACCGCGCTCGGCGTGCGCCGCGGCATCGAGGCCTGCGTCAAGTTCCGGCTCGGCAAGGACGACCTCAAGAGCGTGCACGTCGCCGTCCAGGGTGTCGGCCACGTCGGCTACCACCTGTGCAGGGAGCTCCATGCCGCGGGCGCGAAGCTCACGGTCGCCGACGTCGATCACCTCAAGAGCGAGCGCGCGCAGCGCGAGCTCGGCGCGGGCGTCGTGCCGCTCAACGAGATCGCGAAGGTCGACTGCGACGTGTTCGCGCCGTGCGCGCTCGGCGCCGGCCTCAACGACGACACGATCCCTCACCTGCGCGCGAAGATCGTCGCGGGCGCTGCGAACAACCAGCTCGCCGAGCCGCGCCACGGTGACGACCTCCACGCGCGCGGCATCCTCTACGCGCCCGACTACGCGATCAACGCGGGCGGCCTCGTCAACGTTGCCCAGGAAGTGAAGGGCTACGACGCGAAGGTCTCGCGCGAGAAGACGCTCAAGATCTACGACACGATCTGGGACATCTGCGAGCGCAGCAAGAAGCTGAACGCGCCGAGCTACAAGGTCGCCGATATCATGGTCGAAGAAAAGCTCGCAGCCGCAGCCCGCGCCTAGCACGTGTTACGATCGCCCCGATGCGGGCGACGACCTCCAGTTTCGGCCCGGTGGACATGCTCGTGCGGGCGTTGTGCGAGGAGTTCCCCGAGCTCGACCCGAAGCGTGTGCGCGTGGCCGTCGAGCGCGCCAGGGCCAAGGCGGCGCATGCCGCGCTGAACACCGAGGCCCAGCGGTTCATCCACCTGCACCTCTCGCTCGCCGAGGAGTCCCAGGAGGCCGCGGAGCGGGCCCGCATCCTGCGCGACCTGTCGGAGAACCTCGAGCACGAGCGCGGCGACATGGAGCGCGCTCTGGTCGTGCGGATGGCGGCGTTCGCGGAGCAGCCGAAGGCCGAGGACCTCGACCCACTGCTCCGGCTCGCGAAGATCACGCAGAAGTTCGGCGAGCTGCCGCTCGACATGATGCTGTCGCTCGTGGACATCAACGACGATGCAACGCCGCGCCGGCTGCTCGAGCTCGGCGGCGCGTGGCAGGCGCGCGGCGACGCGTACCGCGCGGCCGACTGCTACGAGCGCGTGCTCGCGATCGCGCCGCAGGACGTGCAGGCCAACGAGGC
>JBLMXA010000506.1:0-4260 GCA_050257515.1 Acidobacteriota bacterium
CGTCACGACCTTGCCGTCGGCGGCGATCCGAAATCCCGTCGTCCACATGCTGCCGTGTGGGACCGCCGCGGTCGCGACATGGTAGCCCGGCAGCTCGATCGTCACGCCCGGCGTGAAGCTCTCGATCGAGACGCCGGCGGCGAGGTTCTCGAGGCCGTTGAGCGGGCTGTAGTGCGGCGCGAGCTGGTTCTGCAGCGTCGCCTCGAGCGCGAGCCCCGACGACGGGTTCGCACCGAGGATGCGGATGCGGTTGCCGGGCACGAAGAACGGCGTGAAGAACGGCAGGCCCTGGATGTGATCGAGGTGGGTGTGCGTCAAGAGGATCGGCAGCTTGCCTTGTCCCTTGCCGAACTCGCTGCCCATGAGCGCCTTCGCGAGCTCGGTCGCGCCGGTGCCGAGATCGATCAGCAGCCGCTCGCCGGCCTGCGTGACGAGCTCGATCGAGGTCGTGTTGCCGCCGTAGCGCAGGAACTCGCGCCCGCACATCGCGAACGACCCTCTCACGCCCCAGAACCGGACCTTCACGGAGCTCCGACTCCGGGATCGGTGTGCTCCTCGGGATCGCCGACGGGCACGGTCATGCCCTCGAACGACGTCAGCACCTCGATCCCGAGCTTCGCCCCCTTCGCGAGGTACGCCGCGGCGATCTGGTCCATCTGATCGTCGGTGTGCGACGGCGCGTGGTGATACAGCACGAGCCGCTCGACGCCGGCCTCGGCGCAGACCTCGAGCGCCTGGTCGGGCGTCGAGTGGCCGTAGTGCGGGAACCGCGCGTACTCCTCGGGCAAGAAGTGCGTGTCGTAGACGACGGTGTTGACGCCCTTCAGCCGCTTGACGAGCGCCACGCGCATCGCCGCGAGCGCGGTGCGGTCGTCGTCGCTCAGCGGCTCGGGCCCCTTGAGGAAGTGCTGCTTGTGGAGGACCTGGTTGAACGGCGCGGTGTCGGCGACGTACGCCCAGCTGCAGCCATCCGCATCGATCCTGTATCCAACCGACCCGAACGGATGGTTCAAGGCGATCGGCGTGATGTGGAAGCCGCCGATCACGAAGTCGACGCCGGGCTCGACCTGGTGGAACTGGAACTGCGCCGGCACCGCCTCGAGCGGCATCGGAAAGAACTCGTGGCGCGTGATGCCGCCGATCACCTGATCGAGCTCGTTCGCCGCGGTCAGCAGCGCGTACACCGAGATCCGCGTCCCGTTGACGTACGCCGGCGAGAAGAACGGCAGGCCCTGGATGTGATCCCAGTGCACGTGCGAGAGCAGCACGTGGTACTGGCGCGGCGCGCCGCCGGACTCGCGCAGCAGCTTGTTGCCGAGCGCGCGCAGGCCGGTGCCGGCGTCGACGATCAGCGTCTCTCCCTTGGAGGTGCGGGTCTCGACGCACGACGTCTGGCCGCCGTAGCGCACGGTGGCCGCGCCGGGCACCGGGTAGCTGCCCCGGACCCCCCAGAAAGTGATCTGCATCGAGGTGAGTAAATTCTACGCCCTGCGCGGTAAGTCACCAAACTCGTGTCAATAATTGGCTTTCATGAACCCCCAGCCGCGGATCCTCGTCATGGGCGCCGGCAGCCTCGGCGGCATCGTCGCTGCCGAGCTGACCGAGATCGGCTCGGCGGTGACCGCGGTGTCGACGAACCCCGCGATCCGCGCCGCCGTCGACAAGACCGGGTTCCGCATCGTCGACGAGGGCGAGGAGCACGTGGTGCGCGGCTGGGTGTCGCCCGAGCCCGAGGGCAAGTACGACCTGTGCGTGCTCGCGACCCAGCCGCCGCAGGTCGAGGACGCCACGCGCACCGCCCTGCCCCACCTGCAGGACGACGCGCAGGTGGTCGTGCTGCAGAACGGCTTGTGCGAGGACCGGATCGCGGCGATCGTCGGCGAGCCGCGCGTGATCGGCGCGATCGTCGCGTGGGGCGCGTCGATGACCGAGCCCGGGCGCTACGAGCGCACCGCGGCCGGCGGGTTCCAGATCGGCCGGCTGTCCGGCGAGATCGATGACGACCTGAGGCGCGTCGGCGAGCTGCTCGAGGCGATCGGTCCGGTCACGATCACGACGAACCTGCGCGGCGCGCGGTGGAGCAAGCTCGCGCTCAACTGCGCGGTGTCGGCGCTCGGCACGATCGCCGGCGAGCGGCTCGGCCCGCTCGTGCGCGTGCGCCGCTACCGCCGGCTCGCGCTCGAGGCGATGACCGAGTGTGTCGAGGTCGCGCGCGCCGAGGGCGTCAAGCTCGAGAAGGTCGCCGGCACGATCGATCTCGAGTGGATCGCGCTGACCGAGGCCGACAAGGCATCGCGCGGCTCGGCGTCGCTGACCGCGAAGCACGCGCTCCTGCTCGCGGTCGGCCTGCGCTACCGCCGCATGCGATCGTCGATGCTCGCGGCGATCGAGCGCGGCCGCAAGCCGGCGATCGACTTCCTGAACGGCGAGGTCGTCACGCGCGGCAAGGCGAAAGGCGTGGCGACGCCGGTCAACGAGCGCATCGTCGAGTGCGTGTGGGACATCGCGAACGGGCGCAAGAAGAGCTCCCGCGAGACGCTCGATCGAGTGTGCGCCGCGGAGTAAAACGTTGCCCATGCGCCGCATCGTCCTGCTCGTCGCGCTCGCCGCCTGCCGCACCAAGGCCGGCGACAGCCCGCCGTGCGCGACGGTCGCCGGCCGGTTCTTCACGCTCGCGCACGCCGATCTCGATCGCGCGCACGTCGACGACACGCTGCGGCGGCAGGTCGCCGATCAGCTGCCGGCGATGCGCGACTCGCTCGACCACATCTGCAGCGAGGGCGCGTGGCCGGCCGCGGTGCGCGACTGCATGGTCGAGGCCGAGGATCGCACCGCGCTCGAGGCGTGCGAGCAGAAGCTCACCGACGAGCAACGCGCCGCGCTCGACCGAGGCACGCGCGGCGAGACTCCCTCGCCCTGACCGTGGTACACCCTCAGGACCTCGATGGAGATCGACTATCCGTACACGCTCTCCGACGACGAGGCGCGTGCGCGTCTCGACCTGCTCTCGAAGTACTTATCGAACCGCCACGGCATCCACGTGACGTGGCTCGATCAGAGCCGCGCGAAGTTCAACGGCCGCTACCTCGTCGTGAAGATCGACGGCGAGCTGACGCTCGGCAACGGCCATGCGCGGTTCAAGGGCGAGGACCCGGGGTTTCTGTGGCGCGGGCGCGCGAAGGACTACATCTCCGGCAAGCTCGCGAAGTACCTCGACCCGAAAGCCGCGATCAGCGAGCTACCGGTCGAGTGATCAGCGCGACGACCGCGCGATCGGCCTCGCGCGGCGACAGCCCCTGCCGCTCGAGGCGGCGTTGCAGGCGCTCGATGATGCTCCACAGGGACAGATCGTTGGGTGCCTTCATGTCTTCCTCGACGCTTGAACAGCGACGGAGATCTGGACATTCCGCGCACCCCCCGGTTGCACGCCTGCCCGTCCGGCGGGGTGGGCCCATGTAGGATGTGGGCGTGAAGCTCGCGACCTGGAACATCAACTCGATTCGCGCACGCGAGGCCCGGCTCGTCGGCTGGCTCGACCGCGAGCGGCCCGACATCCTGTGCCTGCAGGAGACCAAGGTCGAGGATGCGGGATTCCCCGTCGACGCGCTGCGCGGCGCCGGCTACGAGGTCGCGATCTACGGACAGCGCAGCTACAACGGCGTCGCGATCGCCGTCCGCGTCGGGCAGCCCGACGCGGACGGATCTATGACACGGGGGCGTACGCCGATCACCCAGGTCGTCCGCGGCCTCGGCGACGGCGAGCGCGACGACGAGGCGCGGCTGATCGCGGCGACGGTCGCCGGCATCCGCGTCGTTTGCGTGTACGTGCCGAACGGCCAGGATCTCGCGAGCGAGAAGTTCCCGTACAAGCTCGCCTGGTACCAGCGGCTGCGCCGCTTCCTCGAGCGCACCGCGAGCCCCGATCAGCCGCTCGTCGTGTGCGGCGACATGAACGTCACCGCCGACGATCGCGACGTGTGCGCGCCCGACAAGTGGCGCGGTCAGATCCACTGCTCGGATCCGGAGCGCGCCGCGCTCGCCGAGCTCGTCGGCTTCGGGCTCGTCGACGTGTTCCGCAAGCACCACCCCGACGGCGGCGTGTACTCGTGGTGGGACTATCGTGGCGTCGCGTTCTTCAAGAACCAGGGCCTGCGCATCGACTACATCTTCGCGACGCCGGCCGTCGCGGAGCGCTGCACCAGCTGCCGCATCGATCGCGACGCGCGCAAGGGGCAGGACGCGAGCGATCATGCGCCCGTG
>JBLMXA010000507.1:0-12207 GCA_050257515.1 Acidobacteriota bacterium
AGCCGCCGCGTTCTTTCCGCACCCGGTGTTCAGCTACGAGTCGGCGTTCTAGTCCCGGCGACGAAGCGCGCGACCAGGTAGACCGCGGTCACGGTGAGGCCGCTGGAAAGACCCCACCACAGACCGGGTGCGCCCATCGCGGCGCCGAACGCGAGCGCGAGCATGATCGGCAGCCCGACGACGTAGTGACCGACGAGGTTGGCGACGAGCGTCGAGCGCGTGTCGCCCAGGCCGCGCAGCGCGCCCGCGCCGATCGCCTGGGTGCCGTCGGAGAGCTGGAACACCGCGGCGATCTGCAGCAACGTCACGGTCTGCGCGATCACCGCGTGGTCGGAGGTGAACGCCGACGCGAGCGCGGCGGGGACGATCACGAACAGCGCCGCGAAGCAGCCCATACCGGCGAGCCCGACGCGCAGCCCGAGCAGGCCGCGCCGGCGCGCGAGCGGCAGGTCGCCGGCGCCGACCGCGTGGCCGACGCGCACCGAGGTCGCGCTCGCGACGCCGACCGCGAACGAGAACGTGAACGACGACAGGTTGAGCGCGATCGAGTGCGCGTCGGCCGGGTGCTCGCCGAGGCGCGCCGCGCACACCGTCGCGACCGCGAAGATGCCGACCTCGGCGAACAGCTGCGCGCCGACCGGGCCGCCGTAGCGCGCGATCGCCGCCAGGTCGGCGCCGGTGGAGCGCGGGCGCGGCGCGCCGCCGTGGAGGTCGCGCGCGGCGGCGATGAACAGCGCGACCGTCAGCAGCTGGACGACGGTCGTCGCGATCGCGGCGCCGATCACGCCGAGCGCGGGCAGCCCGACCGCCGGCACGCCGTAGATCAGCGCGAGATCGAGCGCGGCGTTGACGAGGTTGCCGACGACGACCGCGATCACGAGCGGGCGCGTGCGGTGGTTCGCGGCGAGGTAGCTGCGGAACGCGATCGTGACGAGGAACGGCACGATGCCGAGCGCGCGCAGGTACACGTACGGCCGCGCCTCGTGCACGACCTCGGGCGCGACGCCGGCGACTCCCAGCACGAGCGGCGTCGCGAACGTGACGAGCGTGCACAACAGGCCGACGAGGATCGCGAGCCGGATGCCCGCGTCGAGCGCGCGGCGGGCATCCTCGCGGCGGCCCGCGCCGAGCGCCTGCGGCACGATCGTGTCGAGGCCCATGACGATGCCCATGCCGATGCACGTGATGCCGAACAGCAGGTTGTTGCCGACACCGGCGCCGGCGAGCGCGGCGTCGCTGTAGCGCCCGAGCAGCAGCGCGTCGACCACGCCCATCGCGACGAAGCCGACCTGCTGCGCGGCGAGCGGGACGGCGAGCCGGAGCAGCGCGGCGCCGTCGCCACGCTCGTCCCCCGTCGGGATCATCGCATCGGGCGCGGAGTCATCGGCGCGTTCGCGAACGTCAGGTTCTTCGCGACGAGCCTCGCGAGCTCGAGCCGCTTGCTGGCATCGGGGCCGACGACGCGGACGTAGCACGGCGCGTCGTCGTCGTAGAAGAACAGGCCCTGACCGTGGTGGTCGAGGCCCTTCGCGCCGACCTGCACCTCGCTGGCGGCCTCGGGCGCGTGGATCGCGATGCCGGCGTCGGTCGGCTTGATGCCGGCGTCGGCGAGCGCGTTGTAGTGCTGCACCATGTCCGCGCTGTCCTGCTTGTACTGCGCGAACAGCGCGTCGGCGCGCTGCTTGGCGCCGTCGCGGCAGTCGATGTCGTAGGTCCACGGCTCGCCGTTGACCTCGTAGTTGCACGGGTGCGGCACGCCCTTGGGCACCGACATCGGCGTGTCGATCACGTGGACCTGGCCGCCGAGCACCTGACCGAGCGCCTCGAGCGTGGTCAGGCTCTCGCACTTGAACTGATCGGGGTACACGCCGGCGAGCTTGCGGCCGCTCGCCGGCTCGGCCGGCTTCTGCGCGGCCGCGGTGCCGTCGTCCTTGCCACACGCGCATGCGAGCAATAGCAGCGGGAGCCACCGAGAACAGCGCACGATGCGACGGTAACACGCCGCGCGCGCCTCGTTCAGTCGCCCGCGGCGATCTTCGTCGTCGCGTCGTACACGAGGCGCAGCTCGGCGACCTCGGAGATGGCCTCGGCGAGCGCGAGCAACGGCGCGGGGCGTCTTGCCTCGTCGAGGTGGATCGTGCCGCCGATCCGCCGCTCGACGTAGGCGACGTAGATGCCGCCGCGACGCGCCGCCACGACGACCGCGCGCAGATGGAACAGCGGGATCGCGGCGCGCCTGCGGATGCCGAAGATCCGCTGCTCGCTGTGGAGCAGGCCCTCCTCGCGGTCGAACACGAGCTTGCGATGGAGCGTCGCGAGCAGGATGCCGAAGCCGAGCACCAGGATGCCGGCGAGCAGCACCCAGAGCGAGTGCAGCGTCACCATCCAGCTGCCGAGCGCGACGAGCGCCCAGCCGGTCCACGCCGTCGCGCGCGTCAGATCGAGCTCGACGCGCGAGGCCGTCCGCTTGCGGATCTGGACGGAGGCGAGCCAGTCGAGCACGCCTACAGTCTACGCCGCGCGCGCGGCACGCGCATCGTCGGGAGATCGCGCACCTACTGCGCGCCGCCGTCACCCGGAGGCGGCGGCGCACCGCCACCACCGCCGGTGTCGCCACCGCCGCCCTGCATCGCACGCCACTCGCGGTTGCGACCGCCGCGGCCGCGCCGGCGACGCCGGCGACGCTTGCGGATCGGCTGACCGTCGGGACCCAGCGGGCCACCGTTGCCGCCGGTCGGCTGGAAGAAGCTGACCGGCTCGTTGCCGTTGGGCGGCGCCACCGAGCCCTGCTGCGGCGTGGTCGGCGGAGCTCCGCCGAGCTGCGGCGGCGCGCCCTGGAACGGCACGCCGGTGCCGCCGCGACGGCGACGACGGCGGCGCCGCCGGCGGCGCTCGCCGGGCTGGCCCTCGCCACCCTCGCCGGGCTGCGGCGCACCTCCGCCACCTCCGGACCGCTGATCGAGGCGCTGCGCGTCGGGACGGAAGCCGTTGTTGTCGCGCCTAGAGCCATTGTTGTCGGGACGGAACTCGCCCCACCGGCGCTTCTTGCCGCGGCGGCGCACCACGCCGGCGTCGTTCGGGTTCGCCGACGCGACCGGCGCGGTCGCGATCCGCATCGGACCCCGCACGTACTCGATCACCGGCCCGCCGCCGCCTCCGCCACCACCGGGCCGCCGCGGCTGCGCTTCGGGCAGCGGCGCGGCGGTCGACAGCACGGGCGTGACGAACGCGCTCTTGGGCGGCAGCATCGCGCGGCGCTTGCGACGGCGGCGGCGGCGGCGACGGCGCGCCTCCGCGGCCGCGGCCGACGTCGTCTCCACCGGCCGCTGCGGGCGCTGCTTGGGCTGCTTGGGCTGGCGCTTGCGCGCGAGCACCGTGATCTCGCCCGGGCCCTCGATGCCTTCCTCGGCGAGCTCGGCTGCGGTCTTGTCGATGACCTCGTAGTCGTCGTCGTCCTCGTCGTCCTCGTCGTCGTCGAGATCCTCGTCGTCGTCGAGATCCTCGTCGTCGTCGACCTCGTCGCCCTCGAGCTCCTCGTCGTCCTCGAGCTCGTCGTCGTCGAGCTCGTCGTCGTCTTCGAATTCCTCGTCGCCCTGCGCGGCGGGTGCCTGCTGGCGCTTCGCTGCGACGGCCGGCTCGGCCGCCTTCACCGGCTCGGGCGCCTTCGCGGCGACCGGTGCCGGCGCCGGCGCGTGACCGTTGGGCTTGGCCGGCGGCGGCGCGGCCGCGGCGCCCGGCGTGCGGCGCAGTACCGTGCTCGGCGGCTTCGGTGCGGCAGGTGCCGCGATCGGAGCCACCGCCGCGCCGTCGGCCGCCGCGACGACCGGCTGCTGCTGATCGATGCGCACCACGCGCGCCTTGATCTCGCGGCGCGGCTTCGGCGCTTCCACCGCATCATCGTCGAGCTCGCGCGTCAGCGACGCACCGAGCCTCGTCGCCTCGGTCGACGCGGCGAGCGCGGCCTCGCGCGACCTCAGGCAGTTGTCGCAACGCCCGCACTTGGGCGGCGACGGCTCGCCGAGGTACTCGAGGATCGCGACGTTGCGGCAGCCGGGAGCCTTGACGTAGCCGAGCAGCGCGTCGAGGCGCTGGCGGTCGGCGATCCGGCGCGCCTCGTACTGCTTCGCGCGCTCGAACAGCAGCTCCTTGTCGAGCGGCGGATCGGCGATCCAGTACGTGCCGCCTTCCTGCTCGACGATGAAGGCCTCGTCCTTGAGCAGCGACAGCACGGTGCGCGTGCGCTGCTGGCCGACGCTCGCGCCGAGCGCGACGTTGCCGACCGTCGGCAGCGAGTCCTCCGGCAGCGAGCCGCCGGCGCGGTCGCGCACGGCGGTGAAGTGCTCGAGCGCCTCGTAGACCTGGCGGACCTGGCGCTTCGTCGGATAGGTGCCGCTGAGGAAGTACTCCTGGATCGCGACGTCGTCGGGCGAGAACAGCAGCACGCAGCGCGCGGGCTTGCCATCGCGGCCGCCGCGGCCGGCTTCCTGCGCGTACGCCTCGAGCGAGCCCGGCACGTGATAGTGCAGCACGTTGCGGATGTTCGCCTTGTCGACGCCGAGGCCGAACGCGTTGGTCGCGACCATCACGAGGTCGGGCGACTCCATGAACGTCTGCTGCGAGCTGTCGCGCTCGCCCTTGTTCATGCGGCCGTGATACTTCGCGACCGGCACGCCCCAGCGCGTCAGCGCCTCGTAGAGCTCCTCGACCTTCTTGACCGTCGCGCAGTAAACGATCCCCGGCCTCGGCAGCTTCTTCAGCAGCGTGACCAGCGTCTTCATCTTCTCGTCTTCGTCGTGGAAGACGATCACTTCGTAGTGGAGGTTCGGACGATCGAACGTCGTCGTGACGATCGTCGCCTTCTCCATGCCGAGCTGGAACAGGATGTCGTCGCGGACGTGCGGCGGCGCGGTCGCGGTGGTCGCCAGCACCGGCGGGCGACCGACGTCGTCGATCGCCTTGCGCAGCGAGAGGTATGCGGGGCGGAAGTCGTGGCCCCACTGCGACACGCAGTGAGCCTCGTCGACGACGAACCTCGACACGCCCACGCCGCTCGCCGCCTCGCGCAGGAACACGCGAAACTCGGGATCCGCCATGCGCTCGGGCGTCGTCAGCAGCAGCTTGCCGCCGGGCGCGCGGATCATCGCGTCGACCTCGCGACGCTGCTTGACGGTCAGCGTCGAGTCGATCTTCACCGCGGCGACGCCCTTGGCGGTCATCTTGTCGAGCTGATCCTTGATCAGCGCGATCAGCGGGCTGACGACGACGGTGACGCCGGGTACGACGAGCGAGGTCAGCTGGTAGAGCAGGGACTTTCCGCTGCCCGTCGGCATCACGGCGAGCACGTCCTCGCCCTGCAGCAGGTGCTCGAACGCCTCGGCCTGGCCCGGGCGGAAGCTCTTGATGCCGAGCGCCTGCTGGCCGACGCCGAGCAGCGCCCCTACCTTGACGGGCAGGTTCGCGCCCTCGGCCGGGATCGGACCGTCGAGCGTGTAGCCTGCCTTCGGCGCAGCCGTTGCCGGCGCCGAAGGCTTCTTGGCCGACTTGGTCGCACGTGGAGTCGCCGCCGCCTTTGCCTTCTTCGGCTTGGCCGCGGTCTCCGCAGTCTTCTTGCTAGCTTTGGTGGCCGGACGCTTGGTCAAGGACCACGTCTCCTTACTGTCTCGCCTCGGTGGCCGGCTCGGAGCCCCAAAAAAAGCTCCGGATCCGCCGGCCTCGCGGCAGCACTCATAGTCGAGAGCCGCCGCCTGTTCAATGAAGAACATACCACAGGTGGGGTCTGCAAGCTGCCCCGGTCGATCTTTGGCGTTTTGCCCTGTGTTACAGGATCTCCATGGCGGCGGAACGGCCGGTCCGGGAGGCGGAAAACCGCCTGGAGAGATTCAATGCCGACCGCGAGAGGCTGCTCTCGGAGGTCGAGCGCAGGGTCGTCGCGAGGCGCGTCGCCGAGGCCAAGGCCGGCGGCGACGCGTCCCTCGAGTACGTGCTCAACGACGTCGCGTACTGCGAGATCCGGCGGCTCGAGGGCAAGACCGGCGGCCCGAATGGGAGCGCCCGGTGGCGCGACCTGTCGCGGCGCCTGATGACGATGTCCGACGAGGAGAAGCAGCAGGAGCTGCGCGCGCTCGTCCGCCATTACGGCAAGGACGTCGTCGGCAACTTCGACCCGCGCGTCTACAAGTTCGCGACGGGAGTCGGGCCGTCGATCCTCGGCCTGGTGTTCTCGCCCATGAGCTCGCTGCGCGATGGCTGGCAGGCGCTCAAGGGGCTCGAGTCGCGGATCACCGCCGACGGCGAGACCGAGGTCGCGCGCGCGTGCGCCGAGCGCGGCACGATCATCGTGACGCCGACGCACAGCTCGAACATGGACTCGCCCGCGATCGGGTTCGGCCTGATGGCCGCGGGGCTACCGCCGACGACGTACGGCGCCGGGAAGAATTTGTTCACGAACCCGTTCATCTCGTTCTTCATGCGCAACCTCGGCGCGTATCGCGTCGATCGCCGCCTCAAGTTCGAGCTCTACAAGGACGTGCTGAAGGAGTACTCGACCGTGCTGCTCGAGCACGGCTATCACTCGCTGTTCTTCCCCGGCGGCACGCGCTGCCGGTCGAACATCGTCGAGAAGCACTTGAAGCTCGGCCTGCTCGGCACGACGGTCACCGCGTACAAGAACCTCGTCCGCGAGGGCATGCCGCACAAGCGCCTCTACATCGTGCCGGCGACGATCAACTACCGGCTCGTGCTCGAGGCCGAGACGCTGATCGACGACTACCTCGCCGAGACCGGCAAGAGCCGCTACATCATCACCGACGACGAGTTCTCGCGCCTGGGCCGCATCGTCGAGTTCTTCCGCAAGATCCTCGTCCACGAGGGCTCGGTCGTCGTCCGCTTCGGCCGCCCGCTCGATCCGTTCGGCAACGACATCACCGACGACGGCGAGTCGCTCGATCGCGCCGGCCGCGTCGTCGACCCGGCGAGCTTCGTGCGTGGCGCCGACGGCGAGGTCACCGACGACGACCAGCGCGACGCCGAGTACACGCGCGCGCTCGGCCGCCGGCTCGCCGAGGTCTACCCGCGGCTGACCGTGTTCCACGCGACGCACCTGGTCGCGCGCGTGCTCTACGACGAGATCGCGCGGCGCGCCGGCACGCGCGACATCTACCGCCTGATCCGCGTGTCGCCGTCGGCGGGCGCGGTGTCGGTCCCCGACGCGGTCGACGGGCTCGTGCGGCTCCGCGCGCGCCTCGCCGCGACACCAGCGTGGGGCGCCGAGCACCCGCTGCTCGCGCCGCAGGCGGCGACCGCGATCGTCGAGGATGCGGTGCGGGGCCTCGGCACGTATCACACGCGGCCGGCGGTCGTGCGCGAGGCCGACGCGCTGCGCGTCACCGACATCAAGCTGCTCTACTACTACCAGAACCGCACCGCGCACATCTCCCCGGAAGGTGCCGCATGACGGGCAAGCGCGCGGACACGATCGGCATCGTCGGCGCGGGCTCGTTCGGGACCGCGCTCGGCTCGGTGCTCGCGCGCGCCGGCCACCGCGTCGTGCTGTGGTCGCGCGATCCCGCGATCGTCGCCGCGATCGAGCGCACGCGCACGTGCCCGCGGCTGCCCGCGGCGGCGCTGCCGCCGCCGCTCGAGGCGACCGCCGATCCGCGCAAGCTCGCGGGCGAGGCGCGCTTCCTCGTGATGGCGGTGAGCTCGACCGACGTTCGCGATCGCGCGCGCGAGCTCGGCGCGTTCCTCGACGGCAGCCACATCGTCGTCCACGCGGTCGGCGCGCTCGCGCTGCCCGACAACCAGCGCGTCTCGGAGGTGCTCGCGCAGGGCCTGCCGACGCTCAAGCTCGGCGTGATCGCCGGGCCCGCGCTGCCGCTCGATCTCGCCAAGGGCGAGTTCTCGTCGGTGGTCGTCGCGTCCGCGTTCGACGAGGTCGTCCACGAGGCGCGCCGGCTGCTCAACGCGCCGCCCGCGCTGCGCGTGTACGGCTCGAAGGACCTCGCCGGCGTCGAGCTCGCGTCGGCGCTCGCCGGCGCGTACACCGTCGCGCTCGGGCTGTGCGACGGGCTCGCCATGGGCGCGGGCCCGCGCGCGGTGCTGATCACCCGCGCGGTCGCCGAGGCGTCGCGGCTGGGCGCGGCCGCCGGCGCCGAGGCCAGGACGTTCGCGGGGCTCGCTGGCCTCGGCAACCTGCTCGTGCGCGCGAACGAGCGCTCGACCGACTACCAGCTCGGCCGCCGCGTCGCCGACGGCGTCGTCACCGCCGACGGCGAGCGGACCGAGGGCGCGCGCGCCGCGCTCGCCGGCGCCGAGCTCGCGCGCAAGCTCAAGGTCCGGATGCCCGTGCTGAGCGGCGTCGCCGCCGTGCTCTCCGGCCGCGCCGAGCCGCGCGACGCGGCGCAGCTCGTCGGCGATTCGGTCGCCGATGTCGAGTAGAGCGGCGCTCGCGCTGGTCGTCGCGTGCGCGCACCCCCTCGCCGCGCCGGTCGCGAACGCGGTGCGCGAGGGCGTCTCGATCGCGATCTACAAGAGCGCGAGCGGCGGCTACGGCGTGATCGACGACCGGCGCTGGATCGACAGCGACGGCAAGACGCTCGACCTCGCGCGCATCGATCCCGGCGCGTCGCTCGCGTCGCTGGTGATCGAGCCGTCGGGCGGGCTGCGCGTCGGCCGCTGCACGCGCGATCGCGTGCCCGAGCTCGTCATCAAGAAGCAGCAGGTCGAGCGCTACGCCGCCGACATCCACTGCACCGCCGAGGGCGCGCCGGGCCGCTACCTCGTGCGCGTGCTCTACGTGTCGACCACGCTGACGTACACCGCCGAGCACGAGATCGCGATGACCGCGCCCGAGCACGCGACCGTGACCTCGCGGTTCGCGATCGCGACGCCCACCTGGCGCGAGCGCGCGGACGTCGTGCTGTACGACGGGCTGCCCGGCGGCGACCGGCTGCCGCGCGAGGTCGCGCGCGGCGAGCTTCCGCTCGATGGCGCGACCGCGGTGCTCGGCGAGCCGCCGCGCGAGCTGCCGGCGCACCTGCGCCGGATCTACGACGGCGCGCTGCCCTCGCGCGACGCCGCGCCGACCGATGCGCTGTGGGGCCGCGACTCGGTGCAGGCGGTGTGGGTGTGGCTCGAGCTGCCGCGCGCGCAGATCGCGCCGGGGCCGCTGCGCGTCCACGTCGAGCTGGCCGGCGAGGCGACGCGCGACGTCGACGTGCCGCCGTCCGGGCGCCACGACAGCGAGCGCGAGCTGCGGCTGCCGCTGTGGGTCGACGGCGACCTCCACGGCATGCGCCAGCGGTTCGGCGACTACTCGCGCGGCGCGCAGCTCACGGAGCGGCTGCTCCTGTCGGTGTCGAACCTCGGCACCTCGCCGCGCGAGGTGTGGGTCGAGGAGCACCTGCGGCCGTCGCGCCACCACGAGCTCGAGCGTGCGTGGCCGCGCAGGCTCGCGGCGACCGGCGACGTCGTGCGCACGAGGCTCGTCGTCGCGCCGGGCAAGATCGAGCGCGTCGGGTTCACCGTCGCCTACGAGTTCTGACGGTACAGGCGCTCGTACGCGTCGAAGGACGCGCGGGGCGGTACGTCGACCGCGCACGTCGAGATCAACGCGATCCGCACCTCGCCGCTCCTTCGACGAACACCTCGTGCGCGAACACGCAGCGCTCGAACGAGAACCGCTCGCGCGCCGCGCGCTGCAGCGCCTTGCGATCGAGCTCGAGGCAGCGCCGCGCGGCGACGACGAGCGCCGCGGCGTCGTCGGGCGATGCGAGGTAGCCGCCGATCGCGTCGGGCACGACCTCGGGCAGCGCGCCGCGCCGGTAGCCGGCGACCGGGCAGCCCGCGAGCTGCGCCTCCGCGGCGACGAGCCCGAACGGCTCGTCCCACGCGATCGGCATCAGCGTCACCGCGGCGCGCGTCATCAGGTGCCACACGTGCGCGCGCGGCAGCGTGCCGAAGTACGTCGCGTCCGCCATCAGCGGCGCGACGTCGCGCGCGAAGTACTCGGTGTCGTAGATGTCGCCGGCGAGGATCGCGCGCAGGCCGAGCGCGCGCGCGACGCGCAGCGCCACCGCGGTGCCCTTCTCGCGCGCGATCCGCCCCGCGAACAGCGCGTAGCGCGCCGGCGGCGTCGCGTCGGGCGCGAAGCCCGGCACGCCGTTCGGGATCATCTCGACCGCGCGGCCGAGCACCCGGCGCCACTCCTGGCGCGCCGCCGCCGACACCGCGATGATCGTGCCGCGCGCGTCGCGCAGCGCGGCCACGACCTCGGGCACGATCGCCGGCAGGTGCAGCACGTGGACCGTGGGCCAGTGCGCCGCGCGCGTGATCGCGGGCGCGTCGAACGCGTGCTGGCTGATGACGTCGCAGCCGCGCACGCGGAGGTGCTCGAACAGCCGCGCGAACGCGTCGTCGAGGGCCACGCGCGCCTCGGACGATGGCGTGCCGAGCAGCGCGAACGTACGCTGCGCGACCGCCGCGACCTCGACGGTATCCACTCGCACGCCATGGACGTGCGAGCCGGCGGCGGCGTACACGGTGACGTCGTG
Source organism: Acidobacteriota bacterium (assembly GCA_050257515.1). Classification (GTDB taxonomy): domain Bacteria; phylum Myxococcota_A; class Polyangia; order Haliangiales; family Haliangiaceae; genus JABFXX01. The sequence continues at coordinate 10,551 of JBLMXA010000507.1, forward strand.
GCCGCGGGAGGCGAGCGCGCGCGCGAGGTCAGCGATCACGCGGTGGTTGCCGTACGAGTCCGGCTCGCGCAGCGGCGCGACGAGCGGAGCGATCATCGCGAGCTTCAGCGGCCGCATGGCTCGAGGAGCTCGCGGCGCAGCGCCGGTGACTCGCGGTACACGCCGCTCCAGTAGATCGTGCGCGTGACCGCCTGCGTCTCGCGCACGCCGCGCATCTGCGTGCACAGATGGACCCTCTCGAGCCGCACCGCCGGGCCGGGCGCGCCGGTGATGTCCTCGAGCGCGCGCGCGAGGTCGCGGCCGATCCGCTCCTGCATCGTGAACCGGCGCACGTGCAGGCGCACGAGGCGCGTCAGCTTCGACAGCCCGAGGATCTGCGCGCCGGGCACGTAGCCGACGCGCGCCTCGACGACCTGCTGTGCCGGCTCGCCCGCCTCGGGCTCGTCGACGGGAAACCGCGTGACGAGCTTCGGATCGGCGAGGTGAGCTTCGAAGCGCGTCCGCTGCGGCGCGCTCAGGCGCACTCCGGCGAGCTCGGTACGGTGCAGCTCGGCGTCGCGCGGCATGCACCGAGGCGATGCAAGCCGCGATCTCAAGCGGCGTCGGGCGTCGGGAGGCGAAGCAGCAGAAGAATGGCCGCCAAGACGCCATGCACGCCAAGACAGACGCCCAGCGATCTTCGAAAGACGGTCGGCTTGGCGTCTGTCTTGGCGCGCTCGGCGTCTTGGCGGCCCATGCCTGCGCGTTCCAGGTGCGCGCCGAGGGCGCGCGGCCTGTTCACCGCAGCGTGACGGCGAACGAGTAGAAGTTCGTCGCGCCCGCGGTCGCGGGGAACACCTCGAACACGTAATCGCCGGCAGCGAGCTGGGCGCACAGCGGCGATGTCCCCGGCGCGTTCGGGCACGTGATCGTCTCGCCGTCGGAGAACCCGCGCGACTGCGCGAGCGGCGTCTGGGTCGCGTCCTCGAGCTTGAGATCGAGATCGCCGAGCGCGTTGGTGAACGTGATCGCGACGGTCACCTGCGTCGTCCCGGCGGGCACGGTGAACTTGTAGTAGTCGGCATCGTCGCCGCCGGCCATCGTCGGGCAGATCGCCGCCGGGCCGGTGTCGGTGCCCGCCGCGATGACGAACGCGGTGTCGAACGTGTCGTTCGGCTCGCCGTACGCGCACTGATCCGCGGTGTACGGCGTGTCGATCGCAGCGTCGTGCGGCGCCGCCGAGTCGGAGAAGTCGAGGATCAGCGAGCACCCCGGGACGGTCGCGATCAGTAATGATACGAGCCACTCCCGGACCATGCCGGCAAGCTAGCCGCCGCGCGCCGAGATCGTCAAGTATTCGCGCGCACTTAGCGCACGGACCCGGCTTGACCGTCGCGCACCCTGACGGTAGGGTCCGCGCGCGTGTATCTGCAAGACCTGATCTTCACGCTCAGCAAGTTCTGGGCGGATCACGGCTGCGTGATCGAGCAACCGGTCGACGTCGAGGTCGGCGCCGGCACGTTCCACCCGGCCACCTTCCTCCGCGTCCTCGGGCCCGAGCCGTGGAGCGCCGCGGTCGCGCAGTTCTGCCGCCGCCCCAAGGACGGCCGCTACAGCGACAACCCGAACCGCGCCGGCGCGTACTACCAGTTCCAGGTCGGCCTCAAGCCGTCGCCGC
>JBLMXA010000508.1:0-5408 GCA_050257515.1 Acidobacteriota bacterium
GCCGAGCCCCGCGACGAGGCCGAGCGCGCCCGCGCGCCACGTGCCGCGCAGCGGGCCGCCGCGCGCCGCGAGCAGGAGCACGCCGCCGACGATCACGCCGTTGAGCGCGAACACCTCGGCCTCGGTGTAGATCGCGATCACGACCGGCGCGCCGGCGTAGATCGCGCACGCGAGCGTCGCCGCGAGCGGCCGCGCGCCCCACGCGCGACACGCCGCGTGCAAGACGACGATCGACAGCGCGCCGAGCAGCGCGGTCGCGAGCGCGGCGGTGTGCGCCGGGCTCGCGCCGGGCAGCCACGACATCGCGCGCAGCCACAGCACGAACAGCGGGTAGCCCGGCGGGTGGCCGGCGCCGCCGAGCGCGCCGAGCGTGCAGAACTCGGCGTTGTCGCCGTCGATGACGTGCGCCGGCGCGATCGCCAGATACAGCGCGGCCACGGCGAGCCCGAGCAGCCCTCCCCGCTCGAACAGGATCCGGACGAGACGCGATCGCACCCGCAGCTAGCGTGCCATAGTGCATCCATGGGTGCGATCCTCGTGGTCGACGACGAGCAGTCGATGCGCGAGTTTCTCGCGATCTGTCTGCGCCGCGCCGGCCACCAGGTGAAGACCGCGACCAGCGGCAGCGAGGCGCTCGCGCGGCTGCGCGACCAGCCGTTCGACGTCGTCGTCACCGATCTCAAGATGCCCGGCGAGCCCGACGGCCTCGGCATCTTGAAGGCGATCAAGGGCGGCGCGGTCCGCCGCGCCGAAGGCCCCGGCAAGACGCCGGCGCCGATCGATCCCGAGGTCATCCTCGTCACCGCGTTCGCGACTGCCGAGACCGCGATCGCGGCGATGAAGCACGGCGCGTACGACTACCTGACCAAGCCGTTCCAGGTCGACGAGATCAACGCGGTCATCGATCGCGCGATCGAGAAGAAGACGCTCGTCGAGGAGAACCTCGCGCTGCGCGATCGCGTCGCCGGCCGCGTGCGGCTCGCCGAGCTCGTCAGCAAGAGCCGCGCGATGCAGAAGATCTTCGAGACCGTGCAGAAGATCAGCTCGGCGCGGACGAGCGTGCTGGTCAGCGGCGAGAGCGGCACCGGCAAGGAGCTCGTCGCGCGCGCGCTGCACACCGCGGGCGCGCGCGCGAAGGCGCCGTTCGTCGCGGTCAACTGCGGCGCGATCCCCGACGAGCTGATGGAGTCCGAGCTGTTCGGCCACAAGAAGGGCGCGTTCACCGGCGCGATCGCCGACACGGCCGGCCTGTTCCAGCAGGCCGACGGCGGCACGCTGTTCCTCGACGAGATCGGCGAGCTGTCGCTCGGCCTCCAGGTCAAGCTGCTGCGCGCGCTGCAGGAGCGCAAGGTCAAGCCGGTCGGCGCGACCGACGAGCTCGAGCTCGACGTCCGCGTGATCGCGGCGACCAACCGCGATCTCGAGGCCGAGGTCGCGCGCGGCGCGTTCCGCGCCGATCTCTACTACCGCCTCAACGTGATCGAGATCCGGATCCCGCCGCTGCGCCAGCGCCGCGAGGACATCCCGCTGCTGGTCGAGCATTTCCTGCGCCGGTTCGCCGCCGAGCACGGCCGGACCGTCCAGCTCATGCCCGACGCGCTGAAGAAGCTCGAGGACTACGACTTCCCCGGCAACGTGCGCGAGCTCGAGAACATCATCGAGCGCGCGGTCGCGCTGGCGTCGACCCCGACGCTCACCGCGGCCGACCTGCCCGAGCTGCGCGCGCCGCGCGCGGCGGCCGCCGACGTCCCCGCCCAGTTCCCGGCCGAGGGTGTCGATCTCGAGCGGCTGGTCGCCGACTTCGAACGAGCGTGGGTGACGCGCGCGCTCGAGCAGGCGGCAGGCGTGCGCAAGAAGGCCGCCGCGCTGCTCGGCATCAGCTTCCGCTCGCTGCGCTACCGGCTCGACAAGCTCGGCCTCGCCGAGCGCAGCGACGACAAGCCCGACGAGGAGCTCGAGTGATGCGATCTCCCACCTGTAGTGCGCTACCCCAGCGTTAACCCCGTAAATCGGCACCCGCGGGTGACGAAGAACGTCACCGGCGCCGATGATGGCAGCGAAGTCAGGAAGTTGCCCATGGCGCAGGGGTTGCTAACGATGGTGCGCCTAGGAGGAACACGCCCCATGAAGAAGAAGCTCGCTGGTTTCACGCTGATCGAGCTGATGATCGTCGTCGCGATCATCGGCATCCTGGCCGCCGTCGCCATTCCGGCCTTTCTCGAGTACATGAAGAAGTCGCGTGCAACCGAGGCCAGCGAGCAGCTCAACGGCATCGGCAAGAAGCAGAAGACGATCTACGGCGACAACGGCTCGTTCACGGTCGCGGTCAGCGGCCTGCTGCCGGCGGCCGGTCCCGGCCCCGGCAACAACTGCTGCGGCGGCATGGGCGGCACCGAGACCACGCCCGGCACGACCGTCAACAACAAGTGCATGTCGCAGCCGACCGCGTTCAAGGCCGACCCGGCATTCGGCACCACGGGCATGAACTTCGCGGTCGGCGAGGAGAGCTCGTACCAGTACTCGTACACCGCCGCGGCCGCGACCGCGTTCACGGCGTACGCGGTCGGCGACACGGACTGCGACACCGTGTCGGCGACGTTCACGCTGCAGGGCACGCTCGACGCGGCGTCGAACCCGTCGGTGAACCTGATCAAGCCTGCGTCCGGCACCTACTAAGTCGCGCACGAGGGCGGCGGCGGTCATCACCACGGGGGAGTTCATGACCAAGAGACACGCCGGGTTCACATTGATCGAGCTGATGATCGTCGTGGCGATCATCGGCATTCTTGCCGCGATCGCGATCCCGGCGTTTCTCGACTACATGAAGCGGTCGCGCGAGACCGAGGCCCGCGAGCAGCTGCAGGCGATCGGCAAGAAGCAGAAGACGATCTACGGCGACAACGGATCGTTCACGGTGGCCGTCAGCGGCCTGCTGCCGGCGGCCGGTCCCGGCCCCGGCAACAACTGCTGTGGCGGCATGGGCGGAACCGAGACGACGCCGGGAACGACGCTGATCAACAAGTGCACGAGCCAGCCGAGCGCGTTCAAGGCCGACGCGGCGTTTGGCACGACCGGCATGAACTTCGCGGTCGGCGAGGAGAGCTCGTACCAGTACACGTACTCGGGCCCGACCGCGACCGCGTTCACCGCCTGGGCGATCGGCGACACCGACTGCGACGGCACCTCGGCGACGTTCACGCTCGTCGGCACGCTCGACGCGGCAGGCAGCCCCTCGGTGAACCTGTTCAAGCCGCCTGCCGGCGCGTACTGAGCGCTCGCCGCGCGCAGTGGTATCGTGCGCGGATGATCGATCGTCGGGTCGCAGTCGCGGCCGTGCTCGTCGTCGGCTTCGGCGCGGGCTGGTTCGCGCGCATGCTGTTCGCGTCGGCCACCCCCGCGCCTCCCCCCGCTCGCATGACCGGCGAGCGCGACGTCCTGCCGCCGCCGCCGTTACCTGCCGGGGCGAGCACCGAGCAGGCGTTCGACGAGATCTACAAGCGCGGCTACTGGGGCACGAACGAGCAAGGCGAGGGCCACTCCGGCACCGGCTCGGAGATGCGCACGACGCTGCTCTACCGGACGTTCCTGCAGGCGTTCCTCAAGAACAACCACATCACGTCGGTGGTCGATGCCGGCTGCGGCGACTGGGAGTTCTCGAGCGCGATGGACTGGACCGGTATCGACTACAAGGGCTACGACATCGTCGACAGCGTCGTCGAGCAGGACAAGCAGAAGTACGGCAAGCCGAACATCCAGTTCTTCCACGCGAACATCGTCGACACCGACCTGCCGCCGGCGGACCTGCTGATCTCCAAGCAGGTCCTGCAGCACCTGCCGAACGCCGACGTCGAGAAGTTCCTGAAGCAGATCAAGAAGTACAAGTTCGCGCTGATCATGGACAGCGTCGACCCGATCACGATGTCGGGCAAGAACCAGGACATCCAGCCCGGCCAGTTCCGCCCGTTCGATCCGACCGCGCCGCCGTTCAACGCGCGCGGGTTCAAGGTGCTGACGTTCTGGGACGGCTACAACATGCAGCAGGTCGTCGCGCTCGACACCGGCAACCACTAGCCGCCCACCCGCGGCTTGTCGCCGGAGGTGCGGCCCCAAGAGCTACCAGGTCACACCCTTTCCGCGTTGCCAGTCACCGGAATGGAGGTGTAGCTCGCCACAGCCAGCGAGATCCGCTGTGTCGAGATACGACGGCGGGAAGAGATCGTCGATCGCCGTATTCTCGATCTTGCGCTGGATCGCAGCATTCGCGTAGGGGGAGTCGAAAGCACATGCAACTCGGAGCATCGCCCTCACTGCATTGTCGAGCGCGTCGTGGTCCCAGGGCAGCAGGGTCGGATTGGATAACGCCATCGAGCGTGCACGTAACAGGTGCAGCAGTGACTCCGAAACCTCGCCGCTGAACTTCGCTTCGATCTCGTGCGGTGACTTCGAAACCGCTCCCACGTCCGGACGATGCGGAAGCCGCCTACCAGCTGGTGGAGCATCGCTCGTGTCGCCGGAGCAAGTTGCGAGCAGGAAGCAGCAGGCCATCATCGCGCACACCTCGGAGTGACGCACCTTTGAGCGTCCGCGCTGCATGCTGGGCGGACAAGCAACGGCGCCGCTCGTTACCATGTCACGCCCTTGCCGCGCACGATCCCACCTCCCCGGACGAACAAGAGCCCGCAACCAGCACCGGTCGCGGAGAACAATACGTCAGGTGGGAACAGGTCATCGACGGAAACGCTCTCGATCGTATTCAACCTGACATCATCGCGAGGCGTCTGATCGGTGATGCCGCATGCGATGCGGAGCAACGTCATCGCCATCTCTGTAATCCTTCGATCCGGCTGCCCATCTACGTACGCTTCATATCTCCTCACCAACAGAAGCTCGAGCAGTGCCCTGTTCAGGTGAACACCCTCGAGTGCGCTTGCCGAGTGCGCGCTCATGGTTTCCGGGCGAGGGTCGGGAGGACCAGGGATTTCAGCTGAGCCGTCTGAGGTGCTCGACAGCCGCGGGCTGTCTCGATCGTTCGGAACGCGCTGCAGCGGCGTCGAGTCCTTGCATGCAGTACTGCCGATGACGAAACCCACTAGCACGGAACATGTGAGAGCCGACCCCATGGAGCGCCGTACTTGTTGATGCGTATCGCTGTTTCGGAGGCCGGTCTGTCATGGGGCTGACAGGGGAGCCGCGCTATGCTCGCGCCGTGAGGCCCTGGCTCGTCGCCGTCGGTGCCGTGTCCGCGCTCGTCGCCGCGCAGGTGGCGCGCGAGGCGGCGTGGGACCTGCGCCCGAAGGAGCACCGCGACGAGCCGTACGCGCCGTCGCCGGCGGCCGCGCCGTACGTGTCGCTCGACTACCGCGAGCTCGCCGCCGACGTGCAGTGGGTGCGGTTCCTCAGCTACTTCG
>JBLMXA010000509.1:0-21436 GCA_050257515.1 Acidobacteriota bacterium
ACGAGGCCGCGGTCGGTCGCGAGCCAGACGTCGCCGGCGGCGGACGCCGCGAGCGGCGCGCTGCGGCGGTCCTCGTAGCTCGCCGGCACGACCTGCGTGCCGTCGAAGATCCACAGCGCGCCGGTGCCGCCGATCCACGCGCGGCCGGCGCGCGCGACGAGCGTCGACGCCGCGCCCGGCAGCGCGAACGGCACGAGGTTGCCGTCGGTCTCGACCCACAGCACGCGATCGGCGGCGGCGACGAGCCGCGGATGGTCGGAGTCGGCGGCGAGGAACGCGATCGCGACCGGTGACAGCGCGTAGGACACGCGCGTGCCGCGCGCGAGGTCCCAGCGCTCGACGTGCGGCGAGGCGCCGCGCACGATCCGCGCGAGCGCGCCGCGGGCGACCGCGAGCTGCGCGGTCGGCTCGACCGGCACGCGCGTGAGGTGCACGCCGTCGGTCGTGTACGCGATCGCGTCGCCGACGTCGGCGGCGAACGTCGTGCCGGCGCCGCCGAGCCCGCGCACGCGCGCGTGCCCGAGGCCGAGCCGCTCGCCGACCTGCTCGCGCTCGCCCGACAGCGTCAGCCGCCACGGCACACCCCGATCGTCGACCGCGACCACCCAGCGGCCGTCGCCGTCGGGCGCCGCGATCGACGTCCCGTACGACCACGGCACGCTCGCCTCGATCCGCTGCGTCGCGATCCCGTTGCGCACGATCGTCGCGACGTTGCCGGCGAGCACGTACAGCGCGTCGCCCTGCTCGACGATCGCGGTCGCGCGGACGTCGATCGGCGCGCCGTGCGAGAGCGCGACGGTCTGCACCGGCCGCGGTGCGCCGCCGCACGCGGCGAGCACGACGAGCCAGCGCCTCACGCGAGCATCTCCTTCACGACCTCGCCGTCGCGCAGGTAGCGCCGCGGCTCGATGCCGAACGCGTGCAGGAACGTCGCGAGCAGATCCGGCGGCGCGATCGGCCGCGGCCCATCGGCGAACGGCAGGCCGGCGTCGGCGGGCAGCAGCTGCTCGGCGTCGGTCTTGCCGAACACGCGCGCGCGCTTGAACCGCGGCGAGATCACGAGCGCCGAGTTGTTCGGGTAGTGGTCGCGGCCGCCGGCGAGGTTGATCTGCGGCGTGCGGCAGAAGTCGGAGACGACGAGCACGTGCACGCGCTCCGACAGCTTCGTGCCGCGCAGGGTCGGGTGCGGCGTCGCGTCGAGCAGCTTGATCAGCGTCGCGATCGTGCCGAACAGCTCCTGCTGGGTGTGCGCGTGCTGCTTGTAGTTCTGGTTGTGGGTGTCGAGCCCGCCGAGCGCGAAGCCGACGCAGCGCACGAGGTTGCGCTTCATCGCCTCGATCGCGAACGCGGCCGCGAGCACGCCACCGCCGATGAAGCGCGCCTTGTAGTCGAGCTGCGGGTAGGCGTCCTGCAGCGCCTTCTGGGTGAACGCCGCCTTGAGCTCGTTGCCGAGCAGGTGCGGCAGCGCGCCCTGCTGGCTGTCGTAGCGCTCGAACGTCTCGGGGAACGTCGAGCGCGCGGCGAGATCCTTCGCCTCGTCGGTCAGCAGCGCGGTGATCTGCGCGCGATCGTCGTCGGCGAGGTAGGCGTTGCTGCGCGCGAGCGATCTGGCGATCGTCGCCGCGCTCGCGACGCGCAGCGGGATCGCGCGGCGATCGAGCTGATCGCCGACGAAGCTCGACGGGAACTGCACGGCGACATCGGGCAACAGCTGCGACGTGCCGAGCTCGTTCGCGATCGCGACGTCGACGCTCGACGCCGGCGGCCGTCCGCCGGCGAGGTGGCGCCCGGTCGCCGAGTACGCCGTGCCGTCGGGGTGCGAGACCGTGTTCATCGCGAGCCCGTTGACGATCGTCAGCCGGTCGCGGAGGTCGTAGAGCGCGCCGATGCCGGGCCCGAAGCGCATCGGCACGTCGGCGGGCGCGAGGATCTCGAACGTGTCGGTGTCGCCGTCGAGCTTGCGCGGCCTCCACAGCTGCACCGGCGAGACGTCGGTGTTGTCGCTCGACGCCGGCTCGACGAGCCCCTCGCGCTCGTTGCGCGGATCGGCCCACAGCGTGACGTCCCAGCCGCCGGCGGCGTGGATGAAGATGAAGAAGTCGTCGGGTGCGTGCGGGCTCGCCGCGGCGGCCCACAGCGGCCGGCGCAGCGCGAGCGCGGCGGTGCCGCCGGCGAGCAGGCGGAGCGCGGTGCGTCGCTGCATCAGTAGAGCTCCGTCTCGGGGTGCTGGACGAGCGCGGTGCACACCGCCGCCCACCCGCTCTCGTCGCCGGTGAGCGGCTGCTTCGCCTTGCCGTGGTGCGCGGCGACGTACTGGTACAGCGTGTAGAAGCGCGCGACGCGATCCTTCGGCGCGAGCCGCGCGGGGTAGCCGAGGAACGTGCGGTGGAGGACGTCGAAGCGCTCCGCGAACTGCTCGAGCGTCGGCCGAGGCGCGGGCTCGAACGCGAACACGACGCGCTGCGCGAGCGGCGTCTTGCCGTGGAGGTCGTGCTCGGCGGCGCGCGCGCACAGCGCCTCGCCGAGGCGGCCGAGCGTCGCGAGCATCAGCGTGTTGCTGCCGTTCTGGCGCGGCAGATCGATCTTGTAGTCGGGCAGGCCAAGCGCGGCGAGGTAGTCGTCCCACGCGTCGAACAGGCCGCGCGGGCGCGCGCGGTTCTGCGCGGCGAGCGGCGCGAGCCCGCCGAACCACGTCAGGTACGCGCGCAGGTAGACCTCGGGCGGCACCATGCGGCGGCGCTCCTTCGGCGTCGTGTCGAGCGCGATCGCGGCAGAGGTGGGCAGCGGCGTCGGCGGCGACGGCGCGATCGGCTGGACCGCGCGAGCACAACCGAGCACGAGTCCGAGCACGAGCACGACCCTCACGGGACCGGCCTCGTATCGTTGGCCAGCTTGTAGCGCGGCGAGGTCACGATCGCCTTGACGAGCGCGCGCATGCGATAGCCGCCGTCGACGAACGTCTTCACCAGCTGCGTCTTCCACGCGTCGTCCTCGGGCACGAGCGCGCGGCCGAGCAGCGCTTGCGCCACCGTCTGCACGGCGCACGGCGCGAACTCCGGCGCGGTCGTGATGTCGCGCGCGAGCCCGGCGGGCCCGGCCTCGGCGTGCGCCGGCGCCGCGTAGGCGCCGCGCAGCATGTCGAACGCCGGATCGTAGAGCTGCTTGTTCTTGCCGTGGGCGACCGGAAACCTCGTCGCCGGCAGGTACGTCCAGCTCGACTCCTCGATCCGCGTGAAGTAGGCGGCCATCGGCTCGAGCGTCTGGTGACACGTCGAGCAGCCGGGGCGCTTCGTCAGGTCCGGCTCGGTCGACGGCGCGAGCTTGACCGTGTCGGCGACGAAGTCCTTGCACAGAAACGCGTTGTAGACGACGTGCGCGCGGGCGCGCCGCGAGCCGTACTTCGTGAGGAAGATCGGCATCGTCAGGATGCCCGACGCGTGCGGCCCGCGATCGGCGATCGGCATCCACGTCGCGGTGTCGGCGGGCACGAGCGCGTCGGGGATCGCCGCCGGCTCGACGAGCGGCTCCGGCTCGGTGTAGCCGAGGTCGGCGCCCGGCCCGCAGCACGTCGCGCCCGCGATGAACCGGTAGAACTGCGCGAGCGGCCCGTTGACCAGCGTCGCGCGCGAGGTCAGCACCTCGCGGAAGTCGCGGTCCTCGGCGAACAGCTTGTCGAGGAAGTGCTGCGCCTCCTCGCTCCACCACAGCTTCTCCCAGCTCGACGCCGGCTGCGCCGACGCCTCGAACGGCAGGTCGACGCCGAGCGGCGCGTGCGTCGGCATCGTGAACGCGGGCGGATCGAACTGCGGCCCGGCGCCGGGCATGCAGCGTTCGAGGCCGACGCCGCACCCGCACTGCACGCTGTTCTGGAACCCGGTCTGCGTCAGGCACGACACCGCGCGGCCCTTGTTCCGTCGCGCGAACCCGGAGTCGCCCGGCGGCTGCGTCAGCCGGCCCGCCGGCGGCGGCGCGCCCTTCTTCGCCGCCGGCCGGCCCGACACGTAGACGTTGCCGCTGTCGGCGGTCTGCGCCTCTTCCTTGCACACGCGGACCTCGGTCGTCCTCGTCTTGCCGTCGGGCTCGACGAGCAGCGCCGGCACTGGCTGGAACCCCGGGAACCGGCGCGCCCAGTCGGGCGACACCAGATCGGCCGGCAGCGCGGCGCGGTAGTCCGCGTACAGCCACCACGGCTTGACGACGACCGTGCGCGCGTCGAGCACCGCCCGCGACACCGGATGCGGCGTGCCGGTCGGCGCGGCGTTCGGCGGAAACGCGAGGCCGGTCTCGTCGCGCGTCAGGCAGAAGTCGCCGTCGATCGCCGGGTCGACGCGGCGCTGGCCGCGCCGGAAGTACACGTAGAGGTCCTTGCCATCGGGGCCCTGCACGGCCTCGCGGCGCAGCACGAGCGGCGCCGGCACGAACTGGAAGCTCGCGCCGACCTCGAGCCGCAGCGCGTCCATGTAGATGCGGCGCAGCCGCTCGGCATAGCCGTCGCCGGCGAGGTGCGAGTCGATCCACGCGTCGAGGTCGAAGCCGTCGCGCTCGAGCTCGGCGAGCTCGTCACGCGTCGGCGGCCGGCCGGCGAGATCTATAGATAGCGCGCGAAAGTAGCGATAGTCGTGCAGCTCGCGGCCGGCGGTGCCGTCGCGCGCGAACGCGGCGGCGAGGGCCGTGACGACGAGGAGCCTGCGCACCTTTCCGGTATCGACCCGCGCGCGCCGCGGCAGGTTAAGGCCGTGCCGCTTCGCGGCATCCACCTCGGTCACAATTTCTCCAGCAATTTCTGGGACAACAGGTACGCATCGCCCGGCCAGCGCGCCGACAGATAGCGCCCATCTTCGACGACGAACGCGTGGGTATGTTCATCGCGGGTGCCGCGCTTGGACAGCGTGCGCGGCCCCAGCACGAAGTCGTCGTCCGAGGCGAGCGCCGCGCGCACCTCGTCCTCGACGTACATCGGATACGTGCGGTAGTAGCGGCCGCGCCGCCAGAACGTCGACAGGAACGCCGCGCGCTCCATGTACTTCGGCAGGCACGTCGTCTTCACCCCGCGCAGCACGTTCGCGCGCGCGGCGACCAGCACGCCGTGACAGATCGCGGCGATCGGCTTGGTCGTCGCGAAGAACTCGCGCACGAGCTGCTGCACGACCTCGCTGCCGAGGTACTGGCGCATGCCCGGAGCGTGGCCGCCGGCGAGCAGCAGCGCGTCGAAGTCGGCCGCGCGGCAGGCGCTCCACCTGATCGGCGAGACGAGCTCGGGAGCGCGCTCGAGCTCGCGATAGAACGCGATCGGCTCGGGCCGCGCGCCGAGCTTGCCGAACACGACGCCGGTGAGCAGCAGCGGGTCGCACGCGGGCGTCGCGCCGGCCTCGGTCGCGAACACGACCTCGTGCCCCGCCTCGCGCAGCAGCTTCCACGGCACCGCGACCTCCGTCGTGTCGAAGTCGCGATCCGGGAGCGGCACGAGCACCTTGGCCATACGGCGAGCGTACGATCGATCACGTCGATCGTGCGCGTGCGCCTCGGTCGTGCGGATCCGCCGTGCGACTCAGGCACACCGGCGAGACGCGCGCGCACGCAGATCGGCGACATACATGACGTGGCGAAGCTTCGCGGCGTTGGCCGGCTTGACGAGGTGCTGGTCGCAGCCGGCGGCGTGCGAGCGCGCGTGGTCGTCCGGATGACTCTTGCGCGTGACCGCCGCGATGTGCAGCGGACGGCCCGCCTTGCGCCGCCGCAGTTCGCGCGCGACCTCCAAGCCGCTGACATCAGGCAGCGCCAGCTCGAGCAGCACGATGTCGGGGTCGAGCTGCTCGGCCTTCTCGAGCGCGCTCGCGCCGGTGCGCGCGACCTCGCACTCGTGCCCGAGGATCTCGAGCAGCACGCCGACGAGCTCGGCGGCCTCCGGCTGGTCATCGACGACGAGCACGCGCGGCTTGGTGGTCTTTGGCACTGGTGTTCCCCCTGGCCGATGCCAGTGATCAAACTTCATGCCGGGTTCGCCGTGCATGGACTTTGCTCCCTCCGACGCCATGTCCTGGAAGAAAGCCGCGGTCTTCACGGTCCTGTTGACGTTCGGACCGCTCGGCTGCCATAGAAACCGCGACAGCCGGCGGCGCGGCCCGCCGCCTCCCCATGCCACGACGGCGCAGCCGCCGATCCGCGGCCACCAGCAGACCGTCCCGCCGGCGCCGAATCCCGACTAGCGGCGCCGGTCGTCGCGATCGCGGCCGCGCATGAAGTCGCGCTGGCCGTACGGATCGCGGTCGTTGCGATCGTTCATGTAGCGGCGCTCGTCGTCCTCGCGCGAGTAGCGCCGGCCGCCGTTACCGTACTCTCCGTAGCCGCCGTAGCTGCGCTCGCCGTAGCCGCCGCGCTGCGGGTAGCGCTGGCCCTCGCGGCCGTACATGCGGTCGTCGCGCGACGACTCGCTGAAGCGGCGCCGATCGTCGTGCTCGCGGCCGCGGCCGTAGTAGCGGTCGTCGTCTCGCGCGCGCGCCTGCTCGTCGTTCGAGCTGTAGCGGCGGTACTCGTCGCGCTCGCGATCGCGGTCGTGGTCGCGGCCGCGCCCGTAGTAGCGCTCGTCCTCGCGCGAGCGGTAGCTGTCGTCGCGCGACACCCAGTCGCGATCGCGGTCGTAATCCGAGCGCAGCGACGGATGGCCGTAACGCATCTCGTCGGTGTCGTCGCGGTCGAAGAAGTAACGCTGCACCTCGCCGCGGTCACGATCGTGCTCGAAGCGGCGGCGGTAGTCATCCTCGGTCATGAACTCGCGGCGGCCGTAGCCGCGTCCGCGATCGTCACGGTCATCACGGTCGCGATCTCGATCGAATCCGAAGGGCATCTGCTTCTCCTCCCGTTAGGCGCGCCAAGGGATGCGATGTACGTGCCACGCGCCGTCGGGAGGGTGCACGTGCGTTGCACCGCGAGCCCGACATGCCGCGCAAGCAACGCTTCAAACCGAGCCGCAAGCCTCAGAGCCAGCAGCAGCAGCCTGCGAAGGCCAACGTCGACGAACGCCAGGAGATCCACCCCGACCACGTCGACGTCGAGCGCGAGAAACCGTCGCAGGCCGACGCCGGCGGGAGCGATCGCTCCCGCTGAGCGTTCGTGCGACGGCGCGCGAGGCCGCTCACCACATCAGCGTGCCGCCGAGCCAGGTCGTGGGCAGCGCCGTCGTCGCGAGCGTGACGCGATCGGGGGCCGAGTGCTCGGCACAGAACCATCGCTCGCCGTCGCTGTCGGCGCGGATCTGCACGCACGCCGCGCACTGCGGCTGCTCCGGGGCGCGATCGATCAGGTTGATCGCGAGCACCGGGCACGGCGCATCGGTGAGCACGCGCTCGGCGACGCCGCGGTGCACGCCGAAGCGTCCGAGCGCGACCAGGTTGGCATCGACCTCGTTCGCGAGCTCGACGATCTCCTCGGCCGCCTTGCCGGCGCGCACGTGCAGCCGGGCGTGCCACGTCGCGGTGCGGCCGTCGAAGCTGCCGAGCCCGTCGAGCACGAGATCGGCGAGCCGGTTCTTGACGTCGACGACGTCGACCTTGTTGCCGCGGTCGACGACCGTGACGAAGTGCAGATCGGGCAGGTCGTGGCGCGCGGCGACGTCGAGCGCGTGCTCGAGCACGATCTCGGAGTACTCGGACAGATCGAGCGCGACGACGATGCGATAGCGGCGGCCGGTGACGGAGCTCATGCCCTCCGGTGGTGCATCGGCGATGCCGTGATCTACGGCCGTTCCGGCGCAGGCTCTGCGTTTTCGGCGCGGCGATCGTGCGCGCGACCGCAAGCGATTCGCGTTTGGACCCCTCAATTGCCAACGCGAGGTTGCAGCCAGCCGCGTGCAGTCGCGCGCGGCGCTCGCCGTAACCGGCGCGAATCACACGCGCTCCGCACGGCACGCACGTTGCTGCTGCACGCGCGCCATGAGAAGCCTGGGGACTCTCGCCTGTATCCTGTTGGTCTCGGCGTGCGCGGCGGACGTGTCGGGACCCGACGAGTCGTCGACCGCCGACGACGCGACGGTCGCGGTGCACGTCGAGCGCGGCGTCGATCGCGCGAGCGTGCTGTCGGTGCACGAGGCGCGCATCCTCAAGACCGCTCACGGCGTGAAGTGGACCGGCGTCTACATCGGCGGCGCGTGCAACGGCGGCTCGGGGTGGACGAAGGCCGCCGTCGAGGCCATCCATCACGCGACCGGCTGGCAGTTCATGCCGATCTGGGTCGGCCAGCAGTCACCGTCGATCTGCGGCGCGCACTCGCTGACGTACAGCCGCGGCCACGCCGACGGCGCCGCGGCCGCGCATCGCATGCATCAGATGGGGTGGGGCGCGAACCGCGACATCCCGGTGGCGCTCGACGTCGAGGCCGGCACCTACTACTACAGCACCGGCGGCTCGACGAACTACGTCCGCGGCTGGGTGCGCGCCGTGCGCGCCGCCGGCTACCGACCGTACGTCTACGGCAGCCCGTACGGCCTGAACCACTTCCACGACGCCGGCGTGCGCATCGACGGTGCGTGGGCCGCGAGCTACTTCTACAGCGGCTTCCGCAGCGTCGCCCCCGGCGACCTGACGCAGATGGGCGCGCGCTATCGCCACCACGACCGCGCGTGGCAGTACGCGGGCGACTTCTACGTGTCGGGCGTCGGCCGCGTCGATGCGGACACGTCGAGCTTCCTGCTCGCGCCGGCGCCCGGCGGCACCAACCGCGTGAAGACCGCGGCGCGCCAGCTGCCGCAGACGTGCGGCGTGCTCGAGGCCGGCGAGGGCGTCGCGCGCGGCGAGTCCGCGGCGTCGTGCGACGGCGCGACGACGTTGACGCTGACCGACTCCGGCGAGCTCGAGGTCGCGGTCGCCGGCCAGGTCACGTGGACCGCGGGCACCGACGGCGTCGGCGAGACCTGCGTGCTGCAGGACACCGGCGAGCTCGCGGTCTACGACGCCGACGGCGAGCTCGTGTTCACGAGCGACACCGAGGGCTTCCCGGGCGCCCACGTCGCGCTCGCGGGCGGCATGACGATCGTCGACGACGACGATGCCGCGACGCCGCTGTGGTCGAGCGCCAAAGGCTTGCTCGTGCCGGCCGAGGACGACGTGCAGTACTCCGGGCTCGACGAGCCCTAGTCCCGGTGACCACGGCGCGCGAGGTGCGTCGCGACGAGCTCGCGCAGCAGCGCGTGAACCGTCGTGTGCTTCTCGCGCGCTTCCGCTTCGAGCGCATCCCATGCGGACTGCGGCAGCCGTAACGATCGCGCGGGGGTCGCGCCGACCTCGCGGCCCTTCGCGGGCCGGCCGCGACCGTATTGCAGCTCGATCGGCTCGGCGGCGCGGCTCGGGTACGGATTGCGTCGCACGCGCGCTCGCTCGAAGTCTGCCTCGGGAAGCTCGCGGAGCGAGGCCGCGGATGGCCCTTCGTGCGCGATCACGGCGCCTTCTCGTGCGATCCGCGCGGCGAACGCATTGCGACGCACGCGATAGCGCGCGAATTCGACCTCCGGCATGTCGCGCAGCGACGCGGCGCTCGGCTCAGTCTTCGTCTTCTTCATACCGCCTCCGTTCTCGTCGCGTTGCTAGCCGCGCGCTGATGATGCGAATCGTGCCGGTGTGCCGTTCCGCGTAGACCGTGAACACGAGGCGTCGCTTGCGTGACTCCCCGATCAGGATGAGCCGGTCCGGATCACCAGGCTCGTCGAGCACCAGCGCGAGCGGATCCTCGAAGCATTCCGCGGCCTCGATGAACGACACGCCGTGCTTGCGGACGTTCGTGGCGGCCTTGCTCGGGTCCCACTCGAAGCGCACGCGTTAGTGTAACACACTACCACGCATACTGCTTGAAGAACGCCCACTCGAGCTGCGTCGCGCTCGCGTACGTGCCGCACGAGTAGATGCTGCCGTCGACGCCGCCGGCCCAGCAGTGACCCATCGCATCGAACGTGCACAGCTCGACCTGACCGTCGGCGGGGCAGCCGTCGTAGACGACGCAGTGGCCGTTCGTGACGGCGATCGTGTGCGTGGTCGTGCCGCACCCGTCGTGCTGCGCCCACTCGGTCGCCGCGGGCGTGAAGCTCGACGGCGTGATGCCGGCGGGGTCGTCGCAGCCGTCCGGGATCAGCGGGTCGCCGGTGCCGTGGAACATGATGATCGGCTTTCTCGCGACCGGGCAGCCGTCGAGCGCGTGCGTGCCGCCCGAGTGCGGCGCGACCGCGCGGATGTCGGAGCGCATGCAGCCGACGTGGTGCGAGAAGTAGCCGCCCATCGAGAAGCCGGTGACGTAGACGTGCGCGGCGTCGAGGCACTGGTCCTGCGCGATGTCGGCCTTCATCGCGTCGAGGAACGCGAAGTCGTCGCCGGTCGCCTCGGGCGGCGTGCCGCTCGTGCTCGGGCACACGTTCGTGCCGACGTTCCACGGCGGCCCCGCGGTGCTCGGTCCGGCCTCGCCGTCGGGGAACGCGAGCGCGATGTGCTCGCTGTCGGCGAGCGCGGGATAACCGGTGAGGTCGTACATGTTCTGGCCCGACATCGTGTAGCCGTGATGCACGAACACGAGCGGCACCGGTGTCCGCGGATCGTCGGCCTCGGGCAGGTACACGATGTACGTGCGCGTGACGCCGCTGACCTGGATCGTGCGGCTCGTCTTGCCGCGCATCCCGGTGCGCACGCCGCAGGCGGCTCCATCGACCGGCGCGTCGCCCGAGTCGGCGGCCGGCGCGTCGCCGGTGAGCGGACCTTTCCCCGGCGAGCCGCAGGCCGCGAGCGCGATGAGCCAGGTTCCCCGCACGGGCCTGACTCTACGTCATCAGAATGAGCGAGAGATACCCATTCCGACGGTGCGCCCGCCGAGGCCCTGGTTGTACTGGATCGCGTCGCGCTCGGCGTTCGAGCGGTCGACCGCGTGGACCTCCGGCTGCATCTGCCGCGCGCCGTAGTACGCCATCGACCAGCCGGCGCTCAGCGCGACGCCGCCCGTGATCTCGACGAGCGGCGCGACGACGCCGACGCTCGGCGCGGCGTAGCCGAGCACGAGCCCGCCGATGAAGCCGATCGCGCCGCCGACCATCGTGTACTTGCCGCGCGTGTTCCACTTGATCGCGTTCTGCCGCGCCTGCTCGGTCTCGTCGATCGCGCGCTGGTCGTTCGCGATCCGGAAGAAGTCCTCGTCGGACAGCTGCTCGTTGCCCTGGAACGGGTACCAGACCTTCATCGAGTGCACGGTCGTCTTGTCCTGGTAGCTCTCGACCGTGCCGAGCGTGTTGCCGTTCTCGTCCTTGACCACGCTCTCGCCGACCTTCTCCTTCGACGTCGTCGTCCAGGTCTTGACGTCGTCGACGACCGCGAGCGGCTCGCCGGTGGCGACCGCGCCGGTTTTCGGCCGCGCCGCGTCGGGGACGACAAAGCAGCCGCCGAGCATCCCGCCGGCCATCGCGACACACATGATTGCAGTCCGCATACGATTCCTTTCGTGGTTGCCTCTCCGGACGCGAGGTCTGGCGTGGTAGTCGCAGTAGCTCTCGTTCATGCGCCAGCACGACCCGATGCTCCGGCTGATCGGCGCCTTCAAGCTCGTGAAGGCGCTGCTGCTCGTCGCGGTCGCGCTGTCGCTGCTCGACGCGGGCTGGCGCCACGAGCTGCGCGTCGTCGCGCGCGCGGTGGGCGTCGATCCCGACCACCACCTCGCCGATGTCATCGCGCGGTTACGTGACCTCGACCACGCGCACCGGCTCGAGATCGGGATCGCGCTGTGCGTCTACGCCGCAATGTTCGCGTGCGAAGGCATCGGACTCGTCCTCCGCAAGCTGTGGGCGGAGTACCTGACGATCGTCATCACGACGTCGTTCGTCCCGTTCGAGATCTACGAGCTGGTCGAAAAGAAGAGCGCGCTGAAGGCGCTCGTCATCGCGATCAACGTCGCCGGTGTCATCTACTTGCTCTGGCGGCTGCGCAGGGACAAGCATTGGCCATGGCACCGCACGCGGTGAAGCAGGACGCGAAGCTCCCCGAGGGGACGCGCCGCATCGCCTGCGTCGCCGACACGCACGGCTCGCCGCACGCGCGCACCGCGGAGCTGCTGCGCGCGTACCACCCGGACGCGATCATCCACGCCGGCGACATCGGCGAGCTCGGCGTGCTCGAGGAGCTGCGCGCGATCGCGCCGGTCTACGCGGTACGCGGCAACATCGACACGCGCGTCGGGCTGCCCGATCACCTCGTGCTCGATGCCGGCACGCTGAAGATCCTGGTCACCCACATCGCGGTCGCCGGGCCGCGGCTGCGCGCCGACGCCGCGAAGCTCGCGCGCGACGAGCACGCGCAGCTGGTCGTGTGCGGCCACTCGCACGTGCCGTTCGTCGGCAGCGAGCGCGGCATCACCGTGTTCAACCCCGGCTCGGTCGGCCCGCGGCGGTTCACGCTGCCGATCGTGTTCGGCACGATCGAGCTCGCCGACCGCGTGCGGTTCGCCCACATCGACTGCGAGACCGGCAAGCCGTGGTCACCGCCGTAGACACACCTCGTCGCGATACACGTGATCGGTCGCGCTCGCGCAGAATCGATCGACGACATCGCGGCGCCCGAGCGCGATCAGGGCCGCGGCCGCGGCGAGCGCGTGCACCCGGATCTCGATCGAGAGCTCGCGCGCCAGCGTCGGCACCGCCGGCGAGCCGACCGCGATGACCTGCGCCAGGCGATGGAGCCGCCACGCCTGGCAACCATCCGCGCGATCGTTCATCGCGGTGACGAGTCGCTCGAGCTCGGTCCCCGGCGCACCACCTTGCGAGCGTTCCGCCGCGTCACACTCCATGCAACCGATGTCGCAGTCGCGCATCGTCGCGAGCTGCGCGAGCCGCCGGTCGACTTGTGCGCACGTCGCATCTCCGTCGCACGCGAGGCGAGGCGGGTCGTAGCCGAGCACGGAGGCCAGGCGCGACTCGTATCGCACCTCGCCGCAGCCGAGCACCGCGAGCGAGCACAGCGCCACTTGCCAGGTCATGCGGTGACGACACGGCTCCTCGACGTGCGTTGCGAGCCCGCCACAGTGTGGCGTTCGCACGTCACTGGCGCGGGGCGCGCGATCGTTCATGATCGATGCATGCGCCGGGTGGTCGCTCTCGCTGTCCTCGTCGGGTGCGCGCCGCCGGAAGGTCCGCACGTGTCCGAGCCGCATCCGACGCTCGAGACGCGCGCGGAGATGTACAACTCGCGGATCGTCGCGCTGCGCACGACGCTCGGGCGCGCGGGCATCGAGCTCGAGGCGCGCGGGATCGATCACGCGATCGCGACGCCCGAGTGTGCGACCGCCGACCACGCCGGCGGCCTGTGCGTGCGTTGCGAGCTGGGCGACACGCGCAGGCTCGACGGCGCGACGCTCGAGGCGATCACCTCCGCGTTCGATCGCTATCCGACCGACGCGCTGGCGTCGGCGAACATCGAGCGCGTCGCGCTGTGCTCGCACATCGATCACGACTCGCCGGACACCGCGGGCACCGCGGATCTCGAGGGCCGGCGCATGATGATCAGCCTCGAGCCGTTCGCGGGGCGGCCGTACTACGACACGCTCGGCGAGTTCACGGTCGAGGACATCGTCCACCACGAGTACTTCCACCTGCTCGAGTCGGCGACGATGCGCGACGCGATCGCCGGCGATCCGTCGTGGGAGCACCACAACCCCGACGGCTTCGCCTATGGCAAGCCGCGGCAGGACATGGCGCGGCCGGCGGGGTTCGTCGATCTGTACGCGACCAGCGACGCGGCGGAGGACCGCGCGAGCGTGTTTCAGTACCTGATGGCCCGCCCCGACGAGCTGTGCGAGCTGATGCACAACGACGCCGTGATCCGCGAAAAGACGCGGGTGATATGGCAGCGCATCACGGCTGTCACGGGCGACGGCTTCTTGCGAGCACGTGCCGGCTGCGTCGATCCGCGCTGGAGGTTATAAGAGGGCGTGCTTCGGGTGATCGCCTGCCTCCTCCTCGCTGGTGGTGTCGCTTCCGCCGATCCCGGCGATCTGCTCGTCCGTGCCGCGCTGCCCGGCGGCCCCGACGCGGCGGCCCCCGGAGTCGGCGTGACCGCCGACGGCGGATGGGGCGGCGCGCACGCGCAGGCACTCGGCGCGTTCTCCGCCGAGGCGCTGCTCGAGGGCCGCGTCACGGTGCGCGCGGGCGTCGATCTCGACGTCGGCAAGATGCGCCCGACCGCCGGCGCGTCGTACCAGTTCCTCGATCCGTTCCGCCACGCGATCGGCCTGCTCGTCGGCGCGGCGTACAAGCCCGAGGGGCTCACCGAGGCCGAGGGCGAGCTCGAGACGACGATCGCGCTGTCGCGCCGGTTCGGCGAAGGCCTCGCGTCGGCCTCGCTGACCTACGGCCAGGACTTCGACGCCGCGCACCACGACGGCGAGGTCGCGGTCGCGATGGTCGAGCCGGTCGCGGAGCGCGTCGCGCTCGGCGGCCTCGCGCGCGGCCGCAGCGGGCTCGGCTCGTCGACCGACCTCGGCGCGGCCTGGGACGGCCTCGCCGGCGCGGTCGGCCGCGTCCAGGTCGACCAGTACACGGTCACCGCGATCGGCGGCACCGAGGTGCTCGGCGCGGTCGGCGGCGGCACGAAGGTCGGCGCGCTCGTGTCGCTCGCGGTGGGCGCGTGGTGGTGAAGCTGCGCTAGCTTCGCCGCGTGCTCGAAGACCGCTCGCTCGTCGCGCTCTACCCCGACCGCCGCCGAGATCCCCGCGACCGCTCGCGTCGCGCCCGACGATCACGGCGCGTGCATGCTGATCGACGGCCGCGTGCGCCGCGGCCTGCCGGCCGATCTGCAGCAGCCGATCTACTCGCGCGTCGGCGTGCGCGACGGCGAGGAGGTACGGCCGGTGCTCGTCGGCTACGAGCCGCGCGTCGGCCCCGGCGATGCGGCCGAGGCGCTCGCGGCGGCCGAGCGCGCGCTCGGCGGCGGCATGGGCGAGTGGCCGACGGCGTCGATCGTCCAGTCCCCCGATCCGTCGGCGATCGCGTAACATCGAGAGACGATGCGGTGGGGGCTGCTCGTGACGCTGTGCGCGTGCGACTCGATCTTCGGGCTGCAGCCGACGAAGCAGGGCGGCCTGGACGCGAAGTTCTTCGACGCGCCGGCCGATGCTCCGTTCACGTGCCCGCCGCTCGGCACGACGCCGTTCTTCCAGACCCAGCCGCAGCAGGCGGTCTTCGACTCGTGCGTCGCGTTCCAGACGACCGCCGACGGCTCGCTCGCGCTGGCGGCGTGTACCGGGCAGCTCGCGATGGGCCCGGTCTCGGGACCGCTCGCGCCGGTCGCGGACCTCGCGATGTACGGCACCTTCGTGCACCAGAACGCCAGCCTCAGCCCCGAGGGAGATCAGGTGCTCGTCTCCGAGCCGGTGAGCGGGACCCAGATCAACTGGATCCGTTACCTCGCGGCCGGGGGCGGTCACTGGACTCGCGGCGACACGCTGGTGTGGCCGTCGCCGATCACGTCGAGCGTCTACGGCGTGAGCCAGCCGACGCTCGGTCCCACGCGCCACATGATGGCACTCGACAACGGCGGCTACCTGGACGAGGTCATCGACGACGGCACGCCGAACCTGCAGCTCGCACGCCGCTATGGCCAGGGCGACCTCGGCGTGTACAACTACCGGGGGCCGTCGCTGGCCCCCGACGGGCTGCGACTCGTGATCTACGCGACGCGGCCCGACGGGCAGGGCCACGTGCTGCAGTCGCTCTGGTACAGCGATCGGCCGTCGATCGACGTCGACTTCCGTGCGTTCGAGCCGATCCTCGCCGTGGTCGTCACGGACCCGTTCCTGCGCGTGGACTGCGGCCGGCTGTACTTCAGCGGCATCGGATCGATCTGGTACGTGCAACCGCAGTGACGCTCGCCCCCGCGTAAGTGACGGCAGGCACGACAGTCTCGTTCCGCGAGCGCACGTTTCCGCGTTAGCATGAGCCATGCGGATCTTGGCGATCGCCGCCCTCGCGGCGGCCGCGTGCGGTGACCACCACGCTCGCAGCGATGCCGGCGAGTACGGCAGCCTCGACGTCGAGCCGCAGCTCGCGAACCTGAGCGTGCCGCTCGGCGGCACCGCGACGCAGGACTACCAGGTGTTCGGCGTCGACGCGAAGGGCCACAAGACCGACCTCACCGCGACGTGCGCGCTGACCGTCGATCCGACGTTCGGCCAGTTCGCGCAGGCGACGCTGACCGCGGGCCCGCACGGCGGCAAGACGCTCGTCACCGCGACGTGCGGCACGTCGACGGGCAGCGCCGAGCTCGTCGTCAACGTCAGCGGCTCGATCGTCGTCGCCGGCGCGCCGGCGAACGCGCCGCAGCTGTTCGGCGGCGCGACCGGCAGCAGCGATCCCGCGCACGTGCCGCCGATCGAGTACCCGCTCGACCACGCGATGTCGCCGCGCAACATCCCGCCGATCGAGATCCAGTGGGCGGCGATGGGCAACGATCTGTTCCACGTCGCGCTCGCGTCGAGCTTCGTCGCGGTCGACGTCTACACGACGGACGTCCAGGCGATGCTGTCCGAGGTCGACTGGGATTCGATCGCGGGCTCGGCGGCCGGCGACTCGCTCGCGATCACGGTCGAGGGCCTCGTCCAGGCCGCGCCGCAGACGAAGTACGCCGGCGCGCCGGTGACCGTCGGCATGTCGGTCGACGTCATCGACAAGAGCGCGATCTACTGGTGGGCGTCGTCGCAGGGCAACATCATGGACCAGACGTTCGGCTCGACCGGTGCGCCGTCGATCGTCAAGGGCGGCTGCACGTCGTGCCACTCGGTCAGCCGCACCGCGAGCCGCATCGGCTACAGCCGGTGCATCGCGAACAACTGCGGCAACCTGTACGCCGGCTTCCTCCACTACGACCGCAACGCGCAGCAGTGGAGCGAGGCGGTCAACGCCGACAACATGACGATCCACGGCTCGTACACGACGTTCGCGCCGCTCGGCTATCCGTTCGCGGACGACAGCCAGTCGCTCGCGATCGTCTCGATGGCGAACGGCTGGCTCGAGCTCTACGACCCCGATACCGGCATGCCGGTCGCGTCGAACATCGACGCGGTGATCAACAACAACGCCGGCTCGCAGCTGATGGCCGACTGGTCGCCCGATGGCCGCCGGGTCGTGTTCACGACGACGCCGAACGCGAACCAGTGGATCGACCTCAGCGGCGGCACGATCGTCGAGTCGCAGTACACGTACACCGGCGGCATGCACGTGTTCGGGCCGCCGCAGGTGATCGTGCCGAACCCGCAGACGCTGTCGAACGGCACGTACACGAACTTCTTCTTCCCGAGCTTCTCGCCCGACGGCCAGCTGATCGTGCTCGACGCCGCGCGCAGCGCGTGGCGCGACAGCAATGGCGCCAAGGCCGTCGGCTCGCGGCTCATGCTCGCCGACGCTGCGGGCGCGTGGGTCACCGATCTCACCGCGATGAACGGCGGCTTCGTCGACTACGACACGACGTGGGCGCACTGGGCGCCGACCGCGTCGAGCGACTTCTACTGGATCGTGTTCTCGAGCGAGCGCGACTACGGCCACGAGCTCACCGCCGCGAACACCAACCCGGCGTGCAAGAACGTCGGCGTCACGCAGTGCAAGCAGATCTGGATCGGCGCGATCGCGCGCAACAAGCTGACCGGCGCGATCGATCCGTCGTTCGCGCCGATGTGGTTGCCCGGCCAGGACACGCAGGCGGACAACATCAGCCCGTACTGGTCGGTGCCCGCCGGCCTGCAGTGACGCGCGCTCAGGCGACCGCGTCGCACCGATCTCGGAGGATCTCGGATCGAGTTCTCGTCGGACTTCGACGGTGCCGACGACCTGCGATCGTCCTTCCCTTCGACCTGCGCTGAACTTTATTTCAGTGCGGATCCCGTTCTGCGCTTGGCGCAATTTCGTCATCAAAAGTTAGCCTAGGGGATCGAACTCTTGGCTCAGTTGTGCGAGGTTGCCCGCACCTGGGTGGAACATGCCTAACACAAAGCGACTTCTCTATAGTGCGGCTCTCCTGGCTCTCGGTGTTAGCAACGCGGCGGCGGATCCGTCTCCGAAATCGTTGCATATGCGGTCGACTTCTCGTCGGGCGCACGCCACGGTGACGCGCGGGCGCGTCGCCCAGACTCCGCCGGATAACCCTGATCAGCCTCCGCCTGATGCGGGCAGCGGCAGCAATCAGAACCCGACCCCGCCGGCCCCGCCGGCCCCGCCGGCTCCGCCCGAGGGGCAGACGCCTCCGGCGAACCCGACGCCTCCTGCGAACCCGACGCCTCCTGCGAACCCGACGCCCGCGGCGAACCCGCCGGCGCCGGCCGGCGGCGAGCTCACCGACGAGCAGCTCGCCGCGATGGCGAACCAGGAAGCGCAGACGCAGGCCGCCGAGGTCATCACGGTGACCGGCTCGCTGATCGATCGCAAAGAGATCGACACGCCGTCGCCGATCTCGGTCGTCGACCGCGCCAAGCTCGAGTCCGCCGGTATCACGAACGTCGGCGACATCCTCCAGAAGCTGCCCTCGCAGGGCAACGCGATCAACGATCAGAACAACAACGGTGGTGACGGCTCGGTCCGCATCGACCTGCGCAGCCTCGGCGATCAGCGCACGCTGGTCCTGTTGAACGGCCGCCGCATGGTGTCGAGCGGTCTCGGCGCCGACAGCTCCGTCGACATCAGCACGATCCCGCTCGCGATGGTCGAGCGCGTCGAGGTCCTCAAGGACGGCGCGTCGGCGATCTACGGCTCGGACGCGATCTCCGGCGTGGTGAACGTCATCACTCGCCAGGACTTCAACGGCACCGAGGCCGACATCTACGCCGGTACGTCGCAGAAGGGCGACGGCACCAACTACGACCTCAGCTTCGTCACCGGTCAGTCGACGAAGAAGGGCAACATCACGTTCTCGGCTGGCTACCAGCACCAGGACGCGGTGATGGCCGGCGATCGTCCGTTCGCCGCGCAGACGTACTCCTACAGCTTCGACAAGCAGAAGGCGGTCCTGTCGGGCTCGAGCGCGACGCCGACCGGCTTCCTCGACACCGATCCGTTCGGCGACGGCATGACCGAGGCGATCACGGTCCCCGGCTGCGCGTCGAGCCCGGGCGGTAACTGCACGTTCGATCCCAAGACGAACAGCTGGCGCGACTTCAAGAACGCCACCGCGACGGACTTCGGCGACCGGTACAACTTCCAGCCGCAGAACTACGTGTTCACGCCGTCGACGCGCATCAACGTGTTCGGCACCGGACACTACGACCTGACGAAGAACACCCGCGCGTTCTTCGAGGCCTCGTACAACAACCGCAAGTCGGAGCAGCAGCTCGCGCCCGAGCCGCTGTTCCTCGCCCAGTTCGGCCTCGATATCTCGGCCGACAGCATGTACAACCCGTTCGGCAACCAGGGCCAGTACCTGAGCGCTCAGCCGGGTGGCGTTGGCGTCGACATCCTCGACTACAACCGCCGCCTCGTCGAGTTCGGGAACCGGTTCTTCCGCCAGGACGTCAGCACGGAGCGCCTCGTCGCCGGCCTCGAAGGCAAGGTCGACGAGGACGCGCCGGCGTTCAAGAACTGGAAGTGGGAGGTCTCGTACAACTACGGCCGCGTCGATGCGACGAGCGAGAGCCGTGGTGACCTGATCCTCAGCCACCTCACCAACGCGCTCGGTCCGAGCATGGTCGATCCCACCAGCGGGAGCCCGATCTGCGTGAGCACGCCTGGTGATGCGACGACGGTGATCCCGGGGTGCGTGCCGCTCAATATCCTCACGCCGAACATGGTGACGAAGGATATGATCAACTACCTCACGTTCACCGGCATCCAGTCGGGCTTCAACGAGCAGCACACCGCGCTCGCGCAGGCTCACGGCAAGATCGTCGACCTGCCGAACCACGGCGACATCTCGTTCGCGATCGGTGGCGACTACCGTCACGAGCAGGGCGGCGTGCAGCCTGACCCGCTGACGTCGACGGGCGACACCACCGGTAACGCGCAGGCGCCGACCGAGGGCTCGTACCACCTGTTCGAGGGCTTCGGCGAGCTGTCCGTCGTGCCGGTGTCCGGCATGAAGGGCGCGCAGTGGGTCGAGATCGACGCCGCCGGCCGCGCGTACGACTACAACACGTTCGGCTCCGGCGTGACCGGCAAGCTGGCCGGGCTGTGGCGCACCGAGGGCGGGCTCGCTCTCCGCGCCACGTACGGCAGCGCGTTCCGCGCGCCGAACGTCTCCGAGCTGTACTCGGGTCAGGTCGACGACTACGTCAACATCGAGGACCCGTGCGACACCAACCCGCCGAGCGGTCCCAAGCCGCCGCCGAGCGGCACCGCCGGTATGGAGTGCCAGAAGCAGATCGGCGCCGGCTACCAGACGTACCAGGGCAACGGTGCGCCGCAGCAGCGGTTCAAGCTCGGTGGTAACCCGAAGCTCGCCGCCGAGACCGCGACGATCTTGACGACCGGTGTCGTCGAGGAGCCGATCAAGGGCCTCGCCTTCACGCTCGACTACTGGAACATCGACATCGAGAACGCGATCACCGCGCTGCCCCCGCAGACGGTGTTCTCGAACTGCTACGAGGGCGGCGTCCAGTCGTTCTGCGATCTCATCAACCGCGATCCGGTCACGCACACGATCCAGACCGTGTACGACGTGACGCTGAACTCCGGCTTCGTGAAGACGTCGGGCGTCGACTTCGGCGCCTCGTACTCCACGAAGCTGCAGGACGTCGGCACCGTTCGCGGCGGGTTCGAGGGTCAGTACCTGCTGAAGTACGACCTCAACACCGGTACGGTCGATCCGAACAACCCGAAGCAGACGCTGACGCTGCACGGCGCCGGTTACTACGACCTCGGCGTGCTGCCGCGCTTGCGCGCGAACGTGTTCGGCATGTACGAGCACCCGTCGGGCTTCGGTGGCGGTCTCAACATCCGCTACATCGGTAACTACCAGGAGTGCGATCAGGACAACTGCAACGTGCTGCCGGACCCGACGACGCCGGGCTTCATCCCGCATCGCGATGTCGGTCAGTACGCGACGGCGGACCTGTACGTCGACTTCATGAAGAAGTCGATCGCGGGGACGACGCGCCTGGCGGTCGGTGTGAACAACGTCGCCGACGCGACGCCGCGCATCGTCTACAACGGTGCGGCGCTGAACTCGGACGAGTCCGCATACGACTTCATGGGGCGCTACTTCTATATGCGCCTGTCTCAGCTGTTCTAGGCCGCTGTTCTGGGTCGTAGCTAGGTCGTAGGCGCGGGAGCGGCCGCGCGGTTGAAGTCACCGATCCGAGCGACGAGCTCGGCGATGACTTCCCGCTCGGCCGGCCGCAGGAACGGGTTCCAGATGTCGCCGAGCAGTACGGCGCGTGTGGTCCCGCTGCGGTTCCATGCCTCGTGCTCGAACGTGTCGTCGAACGCGAAGCACTTGCCGCGTTCCCA
>JBLMXA010000510.1:0-2625 GCA_050257515.1 Acidobacteriota bacterium
CGCGGTCGGGGCGATCGTGCTCGTGGCGGGCGGAGCGGCGGCGGGCTACGCGCTGACGCACAAGACCGAGGCCGGCGGCATGACCCCGCAGAGCGCGCAGGCGATGGACGCCGCGATCGCCGGGCTCGACGCCGACATCAAGGCAGCGCGCGCGGCAGTACACGAGCGCGCCACGACGTTCGCCGAGGTCCCCGCGGTGCAGGCCGCGATCGCGACGGACAAAGAGACTGCCCACGACATGGTCGAGCGAGGCGAGCTGAAATTCCAGACACAGCCGGGGGAGGTGATCGCCATCGTACAAGTCCCAAAGGGGAAGCCTGGCGTCGCGCTGGTCGTCTTGCCTGACAACGCGACGAATCACCGGTGGGAACCACCCGAGTCGACCGGCCCCGGTGTCGCGACGAGCATCATCAACGATCAGATCATGATCGACGACACCGCGCCAATCGCCCCGAAAGAGCGGGCCAACGAGCTAGGCGGGTACGTCATCGTCGTCCGCCATCTCACGCTAGATGCAGCGATCGACCGCCTCGCCGCCGCTGGAGTAACTGGTCGCTTCGAAATCGGAAACAAGATACGCACGATCGGCGCGCCTGTGACCGGCGCGACCGAGATGGTGAAGCCGCTGCCATCACTCCCTAGGGTCAAGCTCGTCGTCGCGGTGCCGCCGATGCAGCAGGCTTCGTCGCAGATGCCGCTCGTCGCCGGCGGCGGCGCGGCGGCCGTGCTCGGCCTCGTGCTCGTGATCGTCGGGCTCGCCGGCGGCAAGCGCGCGGCGGCGGCGCGGCAGCCGGAGCCGCAGCCGATCGGTACCGCGCCGACGCAGATGTCGACGCCGGGCATCGCCGGCGGCACGCCGTCGCCGGTCGGCGCGGGCGACAGCATGTCGATCCACGCCAAGCCCATCGAAGCCGGTCAGATGATCGGCCGCTGGGAGGTCGTGCGCCGGCTCGGCTCCGGCGGCATGGCCGATGTCTACCTCGCGCGCGCGCGCGGCGAGGCCGGGTTCGAGAAGCTCGTCGCGATCAAGGTCATGCACCCGCACCTGGCTCGCAATTCGCGCGCCGTCGATCACTTCCTCGACGAGGCGCGGCTCGCCGCGCGGATCACGCATCCGAACGTGGTGCAGATCCAGGACCTCGGCAAGATCGGCGAGGACTACGTGATCGTGATGGAGTACGTCGACGGCGTCGACCTCGAGCGCCTGCTGACGGCGGCGCGCGAGGCGGGCCGGCTGGTGCCGGTCGACGTCGCGCTCGGCATCCTGTGCCGGATCTGCGACGGCCTCAACGCCGCGCACAAGGCGACCGCGCCCGACGGCACGCCGCTCCACGTCATCCACCGCGACGTCAAGGCGGCAAACGTGCTCGTGTCGCGGCAGGGCGGCGTCAAGGTCGTCGACTTCGGCATCGCGAAGGCCGCGAAGCAGGGCCACATGACCGTCGCGGGCGAGACGAAGGGCACGCCGTCGATGATGGCGCCCGAGCAGCGCATCGGCGAGCAGGTCGACGTGCGCGCCGACGTCTACGCGGTCGGTGCGGTCGCGTTCGAGATCCTGACCGGCCAGGGCGTCAACCTCGACCTCGCGGCGCTCGCCCACCTCGGGACCGAGAACTGGCCGCACCTGCCGCCCCCGTCATCGCTGCGGCCGCAGCTGCCGCCCGAGCTCGACGCGCTCGTGCTCGGCGCCATGGCCTTCGAGCGCGACCGCCGGCCCGCCGACTGCGCGGCGTTCGAGGCCTCGTTCGAGGCGGTCATGAAGCGCCACGCTCTCACCGCGAGCGACAAGGACATCGCGCGCTGGGTGACGTCCGAGCTCGCGCTGCTGCCGAGCGGCAGCGGCACCGCCGCGACCGAGCTCACCACCTAGGGACGCTTTCTCCTTCTTCAACCAGGCTCGTCCGCACGCCCTTAGTTTTCGCGAACCTACCTGGGGACGCTTTCTCCTTCTTCAACCAGAGGTCGGGAGCGGGGCCCCATCGGGGGGAAGCGTGGGTCTGCGACGAGCAAGTTGAAGAAGGAGAAAGCGTCCCCAGCTAGAGCCGCGAATTTGCTCGCGGCACGCGCGACGCTGGTTGAAGAAGGAGAAAGCGTCCCTAGAAGTGGAGGGTCGCGGCGACGCCGACGTCGTGCGGCGACGCGAGCGGGTGGACGGAGACGCGTTCGTCGTCTTCGCCCGACGCGCGCACGAACAGGATCGCCGCGCCGATCGCGCACGCGCCGGCCACGCCGAACGAGGCCCAGGACAGGTCCTGGTAGCGATGGCCCTCGTCGACGAGATCCTTGTAGCGAGCCGCGAGCCGGTCGTCGTAGGTCGGCGGTACGCCGGTGACGCTGACGTAGAGGTCCTTGATGTCCTGCTCGGAGGAGCTCGCGGAGTAGGCGAGGACGGCGCCGATGGTGACGGCGGCGAGCGAGCCGCCGACGAGCAGCCAGGCGGCGTTCGTGCTCGCGCCGGGGTGGATGGACGGCGGCGGCTCGGCCGGCGGTGACGGTGACGGTGACGCTGACGGTGACGGTGACGGTGATGCTGACGGTGACGGTGACGGTGACGGTGACGGTGACGGTGATGCTGACGGTGACGGTGACGGTTACGGTGTCGGTGACGGTGGCGGAGACGGAGAC
>JBLMXA010000511.1:0-13139 GCA_050257515.1 Acidobacteriota bacterium
GGGTCCACCCGAGCAGCTCCTCGCCGGCGCGGTTGAACCGCACGAACATCAGATCCTCGGCGCGCTTGACGAAGATCATGTCCGGGATGTTCTCGACGATCGCGTCGAGGAACGCGTTGACCTCCCGGAGCTCGGCTGCGATGTCAGAGGGCGACTTGGTCATTTCGAGCCACTGCCGGCCGATTATGGCCCCTCGAGCCTTGCTCCGGATGGGACGTAATAGCAACTGCAACATCGGTAGTGCAACTGCCAGGGTCGCTGTAGGGTTGCCGCCATGCAACACACCTCGTGGATCGCCATCGCGAGCGCCGCGCTCGCATTCGGATGCACCAAGAAGGCGGAGCACCAGCCGCCGCCGGCACCTCCTCCCGCCGCCGACAAGCCGGCGCCGAAGCCGCCCACCGCGGCGGGCCTCGACACCGCGAACATCGAGAAGCTCACCGGCGTCAAGGGCAAGCTGAGCGACAAGGGGGACGTGTTCAAGGTGACGGTCCCGCGCAAGGACCTGCACGTGATGATCGCCGATCACGTGAAGATGACGCCGCCGATGGGGCTCACCGCGTGGGCGGCGTTCCAGAAGATGGGCGCCCACACCATGGTGATGGGCGACATCGTGCTGACCGAGGACCAGGTCAACCCGGTGATGAGCGCCGCGCTCGACAACGGCCTCGAGGTCACCGCGCTGCACAACCACTTCTTCTGGGACAAGCCGAAGATCATGTTCATGCACATCGGCGGCATGGGGGACGAGTCGACGCTCGCGACCGGCGTCGGCAAGGTGTTCGCGAAGCTGCACGAGACCGAGGGCGGCAAGGGCGAACAACCGCCGAAGGTCGACATCGATCCGGCGAAGAGCAAGCTCGACGCGTCGAAGCTCGATGCCGCGTTCGGCACGAAGGGCGCGTACAAGGACGGCGTCTACAAGGCGACGTTCGGGCGCACGACGAAGATGGGCGACACCGACGTCGGCAAGGCGATGGGCGTGAACACGTGGGCCGCGCTCGCCGGCACCGACGACGCGGCGGTGATCGATGGCGACTTCGCGATGCTCGAAACCGAGCTGCAGGCCGTGCTGAAGACGCTGCGCAAGGCGAACATCGACATCGTCGCGATCCACCAGCACATGATCGGCGAGCAGCCGCGCGTGCTGTTCCTCCACTACTGGGGCGTCGGCAAGGCCGAGGACCTCGCGAAGGCCGTCAAGGCGGCGCTGGACACCCAGGCGAAGTAGTCCGCGCCGAGAACCGAAGGTCATTTCGAGCCACCGGTGGCCGAGGATGGGCCGGTTCCACGCGGCTCGCCGACGCCGCGATCCCGACGTTCCGGGCAGTTGGGCACCTGGTGTCCTACATGCAGAACGGGCCGCCCATCATGCGCGCCCTCCCGTTCGTCCTGCTCGCCGCCTGCGCGGCCGACCCGAACCCGCCCGCCGACTGCACGCCCGGCGATCTCGCGTGCGATCCCGCGACGTCCGGCAAGGCAGACGGCCTGACCGCGAGCGGCATGCCGCTGTTGCCCGCGCCCGGTGGCACCGGCGCGCTGACGCCGTGGGGCGGCACCGATCCGACGCGCTGGCGATCGGAGGCGATCATGGCGAACGCCGCCTCGCAGGCGCTCAACGAGGCGTGGTCGCGCGCCGGCGTTGCCGACGCGATCGTCGCGATGCCGATGCACATGCTGAACTCGAGCTTCAAGGAGTTCGGCGACGGTCAGGACAACGTCGCGCCGTCGTTCGTGTGGTGGACCGACTCGCGCCCGCCGGTGGTCGCGACGCTGATCGAGCAGACCGGCGGCGGCATGACGATGGTGCTGCTCGCCGATCACGCGCTGCCGAACAGCGACGCGACGTGGGACGCGACGTACACCGTCCACGGCCAGACGAAGACGGTGTCGCTGCCGATCACGCGGCGCGCGAACGGCGATGGCGTCGCCGAGTGGAGCGTGCCCGCCGAGCTCGGCTGGGACGACCGGCGCAGCACGCAGGTCGTGCTCGTTCACCCGCACACGTGGGGCGACTGGTTCCCGCTGATGTTCCGCTTCCCGGTGCGGCCGATCGCGAGCCTGAAGTCCGAGATCCTGCCCGGCTTCCAGACGTTCGCCGACGGCGGCGACGATCAGGATCACGAGGGCGTTTCGGTGCAGACGCATCCCGGCCCGGGCACGCCGTTCGAGCGCCTCTCGTCGCACGCGTTCTCGTCCGCGTACAACCAGAGCCCGTTCACGCCGCAGGACATCCACGCGGTGTTCCCCTCCAACGGCCACAACTACGTCACCGGCGTCGGCATGGGCTGGACCTGGGTCGCGAACGTGCCCGCCGCGCCGTTCAAGATCATGTACACGTGCTTCGACAAGCGGAACGCCGCGGCCGAGGCGAGCGCGCCCGACGGCGGCGTCGCGAGCGGCGGCGGCTGGCACCGCATCGGCGACAACGCCGAGACCGTGCTGAACGATCTCGAGGGCGGCCCGCTCGTGCTCGGCTCGGCGATGGCGATGCCGCTCGCGACCGCGCTGCCCAGCGGCGGCTACGCGTACGGCCTCACCGACGTCGCGACCGTGCGCTGGGTCAAGCCCGGCGAGGCGTTCGTCACGCCGCGCGGCCTCGATCCGCAGTGGAACTACCACTGGTACTTCTTCGCCGGCGACAAGCCGGTGTGCACCGAGGAGTGGGTGCACCCGTGCCGGCCGACGAGCTACGGGTTCGCGTGCGACGACCAGTCGGCGGTCACGTTCCAGGTCGACAACGCGACGACGTCGTGGGGCCAGAACGTCTACGTCGTCGGTGACGCGCCGGCGCTCGCCGGCTGGAACCCCGCGGCCGCGGTGCCGCTCGCCGCGACCGCGTATCCGAGCTGGACCGGGCGCGCGTTCCTCCCGCGCAACACGACGGTCAACTTCAAGTTCATCAAGAAGGACGGCAGCGGCAACACGACGTGGGAGGGCGGCGCGAACCAGACGTTCGCGGTCCCCGACGCCGCGACGTCCTCGTTCACCGGCAGCTGGCAGTAACTCGACTCTCATCGATAGGAGACACGACTCATGCGTACGTTCGTGATGGCCCTTGGTCTGTCCGCAACTCTTGCCGCGCCGGCGTGCACCGACGCGCAAACCACCGAGCAACTACCACTCGACGAGGACGCGTCGGCGAAGGCCGACGGCGCGGTCTGGTACAAGCTCTACACCTGCAACGGCGGTAGCACGCTCGACGTCAACGGCGACGAGCGGCGCAACCTGCAGTTCGTCGTCCGCGACCCGAACATCATCAAGTTCCTCAACGACCGGGGCGTGATCCAGACGCCCTACGGCGCGAGCGAGGCGGTGCTGTCGGGGTGGACCGGCTACGTCGACTGGACCGGCAACTCGTTCGGCCCGGTGCTGCACTACCAGCCGTACGGCGGCCCCGGCGTGTTCAACCGCTCCGACTTCGATCACACCGAGCTGATCGCGAACACGAACTACTACAACCCGAACCCGTTCATCCGCGTGTTCCGCGACAGCGGCGGCATCAAGGTGCAGGCGGGCTCGATCGTCAACACCTGGTGCGGTGCGACCGCGCAGTACTGCCCGGGCGATGGCTACCCGTGCTCGACCTACTGCTCCGAGCAGCACACCGAGTTCCAGGAGCGCGCGAACTGGTTCTTCAACACCTGCGAGTAGAGGATTCCCATGATCAAGACTTCATTCCTGTCCCTGTTCCTGGTCGCGTGCGCGAACCAGGCAACGACCAACCCGACGAAGGACCAGATCCGCAACCAGGGCAAGGCCGACGACGGCCACGACTGGTGCGCGGAGGAAGGCTGGTACGGCGACGGCGTGTGCGACGAGTTCTGCCTGAAGCAGGATCCCGACTGCGCGACCGACGATCGCGCGCCCGAGCTCAAGAGCCCGACCGACGTGCTCGCGAGCAAGATCTCGATGCACGACGCGCTCGTGCAGGCGACCAAGACGGGCCCGGTGATCGAGGCGAAGTTCGAGCCCGACGACAGCGGCAAGCTGTCGCTGAGCACGTACCCGGTCGGCAAGCCGCTCTCGGTGTACCCGACCGACAACGTCCTGCAGGAGCTCGCCGGCGATCCGACCGCGACGCCGTGGGCGCCGTCGCTCGCGCCGTTTCACGACTTCGAGCACCTGTGCACCTCGACGCGCGACCTCACGCTGCGCCAGCTGAGCGCGGTGTCGATCGAGGACTCGGTCGACGCGGTCGCCGAGGACGGCGCGATCGTGTACTGGACGGTGCCGACGATCCAGGAGGGCCGCGCCGGCTACGGCGTGTGGGCGCTCTACGACGCGAACGCCAAGGACGCGCGCGGCGCCTACACGTTCGTCGACGGCGGCGGCAGCGACGATCGCGACACGCTCGAGCTCGGCGCCGGCCCCGGCAGCGGCGCGACCGACCCGCGCGTGCCCGAGCTCGCCGGCGATCCGACGATCGTGCGGACGTCGGCGATCAAGATGTCGGACGCGCTCCGCCAGCTGCTCGCGAAGTACCCGGCGGCGATCGAGGCGAAGTTCGAGATCGGCGACGATGGCAAGCTGAGCCTCAGCATCTACACGACGGGGCAGCCGGCGACGATGGACGCGAAGCGCAACACGTTCTTCGAGCTCGCCGGCGATCCGACGCAGGCCGCGTACGCGCCGAGCGAGTCGAAGTTCGACGTGCCCGACGAGGAGCACGTCACCAAGGCGGCGCGCGACCTGACGTTGATCCAGACCCAGGACATGCCGCTGCTCGGCGCGGTCGAGAAGGCCGAGTCGCTGATCTCGGGCGGCATCGTGTACTGGGCGATCCCGACGATCCGCGGCACGCGCGCGGGCTACGGCGTGTACATCCTCGCGCCCGACGGCTCGTCGCACTACTACTTCCTGAGCTAGTAGCAATTGCACGATCGATAGTGCAACTGCTATAGCTTGGGCTGTGGCGGCCGTATCCAAGTCCGCGATCGCGCTGGTGATGGTCGCCGGCGCGGTGCGCGCCGAGCCGGCGCCCACCTCGCTCGACCTCGACGGCGCGATCGCGTTCGCGACCGCACACCACCCGGCGCTGCGCGCCGATGCCGCCGACGTGCGCGCCGCCACCGAGCAGGTCGACGTCGAGCGCGCGAAGTACACGCCGGACCTCGAGCTGTTCGCGCAGCTCGATCGCGCGACGCAGAACGCGGTGCCCGGGCCGTTCTTCGCGGTGCCCGGGCTGCCGGTCGTCGCCGGCACGCCGGGCCGCACGTTCGACTCGGGCCACTGGGGCAGCGAGGTCGGCGCGTCCGCCACGTGGGATGCGCTCGGCTACCGCAAGTGGGACGCGATGATCGACAAGGCGCGCGCCGAGGTCCAGCTCGCGCGTGACAGCGCGACCGCATCGGCGCTCGACGTCCAGTACCTCGCCGCGGATCGGTTCATCGCCGCGGTCGAGCGCGACCAGGCGCTCGCTGCCGCGAAGGCCGGCGTCGATCGCGCACAGGTGTTCCTCGGCATCGTGCAGGCGACCGTCGGCTCGGACCTGCGGGCCGGCGCCGACCTGTCGCGCGCGAAGGCCGAGCTCGCGTTCGCCAAGACGCAGCTCGCGCGCGCGCAGGCCGCGCTCGCCGTCTCGCAATCGGAGCTGCGCGAGGCGCTCGGCGCCCCCGACGCGCCGGTCCAGCTCGAGCCCGGCAAGCTCGCCGCCACGCCTCCCGCGGCGCTCGCGGCCGCGGCGCAGCGCGATCCGCGGCTCGTCGCCGCCGACGATCGCGTGCACGTCGCCGAGGCCGAGCGCCGCGTGATCGCGACCGGCACGCAGCCCAAGCTCGCGCTCGTCGGCGCGCTGTTCGCGCGCGGCAACGGCACGCTCACGGGTGGCGCCGACGCGCACGGCATCGTGCCCGACGCGCCGAACTGGGCGCTCGGCGTGCTGTTGACGTGGCCGGTGCTCGCCGATCGCAGCATCGCGCCGGCCGTACGCGCGCAGCAGGCGCGGATCGCGGCCGAGCGCGCGCACGAGGACGTGCTCGGCCAGCAGCTCGCGAGCCGCAACCAGCGCGCGAAGGCGCTGCTCGACGGCGCGCTCGAGGTCGCGCGCAACACGCCCGACGCGCTCACCGCCGCGCAGGATGCCGAGAAGCAGACCGTCGCGCGGTTCAAGGCGCAGCTCGCGACCGCGGATGACGTCGCGCAGGTCGAGAGGCTGCTCGTGCAGGCCGAGACCGACGACGCGCTCGCCCGGCTCGACGTGTGGCGCGCCGTGCTGTTCGTCGCGTACGCGAACGGCGATCTCGCGCCGTTCCTCGCGCAGTACCGCGGAGCCGTGAAGTAATGTGGCTCGTCGTCCGCGCGATGCGCCGGCCGTGGACCGTGATCGTCATCGCGGTGACGATCCTGCTGTCGGCCGCGCTCGCGATCCGCCGCGCGCCCGCCGACATCTTCCCCGAGCTCGGCGTGCCCGTGATCTACGTCGTCCAGCCGTACGGCGGCATGTCGCCGACGCAGATGGAGGGCCAGCTCGTCGGTTACTACGAGTACCACTTCCTCTACATCGCCGGGATCGAGCACATCGAGTCGCAATCGATCCAGGGCATGGCGATGCTGAAGCTGTACTTCCATCCCGGCACGAACATCGCGCAGTCGATGGCGCAGGTCACCGCGATGGCATTCCGCGCGACCTCGTTCATGCCGTACGGCACGGTGCCGCCGTTCATCGTGCGGTTCGACGCCGGCTCGATCCCGGTCGGCCAGCTCGTGTTCTCGAGCGACACGCGCAGCGACGCCGAGATCCAGGACCAGGCGCTGTACAAGGTGCGCCCGCTGCTCGCGACGCTGCCGGGCGTGTCGGCACCTCCGCCGTCGGGCGGCAAGGTCCGCATGGTCGAGATCTACGTCGATCCGCAGAAGCTGCGCGCGTACCATCTGTCGCCCGATCAGGTCGCGCAGACGCTCGCGCGCGCGAACCTGACGGTGCCCGCCGGCAACGTGCGCGTCGGCGACAAGACGACCATCGTCGCGACCAACGCGATGGTCAAGAACGTCGCGAGCCTCGCCGACGTACCGCTGCGCACCGGCAACGGCCCGACCGTGTTCGTCCGCGACATCGGCCGAGTCGAGGATGGCGCCGACATCGTCTACAACATCGCGCTCGTCGATGGCCGGCGCACCGTGTACATGCCGCTGACCAAGCGCGCGGACGCGTCGACGCTCGACGTCGTCGCGAACATCAAGGCCGCGCTGCCGGCGATGCGCCAGCAGCTGCCGCCCGACATCAAGCTCGATCTCGTGTTCGACCAGTCGGTGTACGTGTCGCGCGCGATCGACGGGCTCGTGTTCGAGGGCGCGCTCGGCGCGATCCTGACCTCGCTCGCGGTGATCCTGTTCCTGCGCAACCTCCGCGCGGCGCTGATCGTGATCGTCACGATCCCGTTGTCGGTGCTCGCCGCTGTCGTTGCCCTGCGGGTGGCAGGCCAGACGATCAACATCATGACGCTCGGCGGGCTCGCGCTCGCGGTCGGCATCCTCGTCGACGAGGCGACCGTCGCGATCGAGAACATCGACAGCCACCTCGCGCGCGGTGCGCCGCCCGGCCGCGCCGTGCTCGATGCGATGCGCGAGGTGATGGCCCCGCGCTTCCTCGCGATGCTGACCGTGATCGCCGTGTTCATCCCGGCGCTGTTCATGGTCGGCATCGGCCGCGCGCTGTTCCCGCCGCTCGCGATGGCGGTCGCGTTCGCGATGATCGCGAGCTACTTGCTTTCGAGCACGCTCGTACCGGTGCTCGCGACGTGGCTGCTCCGCCCGCGCGCGCCGCACGAGCGCGGCCAGCGGGTGCGCGATCGCTACGCGCGGATCGTCGCGACCATCGTGCGCGGCCGCTGGCTCGTCGCGATCGCGTATGTCGCGGCCGTCGTGCCGATCGTGTGGCTCGTCGCCGGGTCGCTGCCGACGCAGCTGTTCCCGCGCTCCGACAATGGCCAGATGCAGCTGCACATCCGCGCGCCGGCCGGGACGCGGCTCGAGCGCACCGAGGACTACGTGCGCTCGGTCGATGCCGCGGTGCGCGCCGAGGCCGGTGGCCACGTCGCGCTGACGCTCGCGAACATCGGCAACCCGGCGTGGACGTATCCGGTCAACGGCGTGTTCGTGTGGAACTCCGGCCCGCACGAGGCGCTGATGCTCGTCGCGCTGCGCCCCGGTGCGCCGGGCGTGCCGGTGCTCGAGGAGCGGCTGCGCGCCCGCCTCGCACGCGAGCTCCCCGACGTGCGCGTGTCGTTCGAGGCCGGCGACATCGTGTCGCAGGTGCTCGACTTCGGCGCGCCGACGCCGATCGACGTCGACGTCACCGGCCGCAACCTCGCCGAGACGCGCGCGTTCGCGGACAAGCTGCGCGCCGCGCTCGCCGCGCGCCACGGCCTCCGCGACGTCCAGCTTCGCCAGGCGCTCGACTACCCGACGCTCGACGTCGCGATCGATCGCGAGCGCGCCGGCCAGCTCGGCGTCGACGTCGAGCACGTCGCGAAGTCGGTCGTCGACGCGAGCTCGTCGAGCGTGCTGACCGTGCCGAACTTCTGGACGAACCCCGCGACCGGCGTCGCCTATCGCGTCGCGCTGCGGGTGCCGGAGAACCAGATGCAGTCCGCGGGCGACCTGCTCGATCTGCAGGTCGGCGACACCGCGCAGCTGCGCGATGTCGCGACCGTGACGCCCGGCACCACGCCGGGCGAGCTCGACCACTACAACAGCCAGCGCATGGTCTCGATCGTCGCGAACATCGCCGGCGACGACTTCGGCGCGGCCGGCGCCGAGGTGCGGCGTGCGATCGCATCGGTCGGTGCACCTCCGCGCGGCGTGACGGTGGCCGTGCACGGCCAGATCGAGCAGCTGCGCCTCGCGGTCGACGGCCTCGAGACCGGGCTCGCGATCGCGATCGCCGCGGTGCTGCTGCTGCTGATCGCCGCGTTCCAGTCGCCGCGCGACGCGATCGTCGTGATCCTGATCGTTCCGGCCGTGCTCGCCGGCGTCGTGCTCGCGCTCGCGGCCACCGGCCAGACGCTCAACGTGCAGTCGCTGATGGGCGCGATCATGTCGATCGGCGTGTCGATCGCGAATGGCCTCTTGCTCGTGACGTTCGCGCGCGAGCGCCGCGTGGCCGGCGACGATCGCGCGAGTGCGATCGCGGCCGCGGCTCGCGCGCGCCTGCGGCCGATCGTGATGACGAGCCTCGCGATGATCGCCGGCATGATCCCGATGGCGATCGGCATCGCGAGCGGCGGCGGCGAGGCGACCGCGCTCGGCACCGCGGTGATCGGCGGCCTCGCAGCGTCGACGATCGCGTCGCTCGTGTTCCTGCCGGCGCTCTACGCGCTCGTCGCGCGCGGCGGCGCGTACCGGCCGGCCTCGCTAGATCCCGACGATCCCTATCGAGGAACGCCATCGGCAGGATGGCCGCAAAGGACCGCCCATGCGTAGGCTGCTGCTCGTGCTGCTCGTCGCGTGCCACCGCTCGCCCGATCCCGCACCGGCGCCGACCGCGAGCTCCGCCGGTCCCCAGACCGTCGAGGTCGTCGCGGTGGTGGCCAAGCCGCTCGACGCGACGCTCGAGCTTCCCGCCGAGCTCGCGCCCGATGAATCGGTCGCGATCTACCCGCGCGTCAGCGGCTTTCTCGACGAGATCGCGGTCGATCGCGGCTCGCCGATCAGGAAGGGCCAGCTGCTCGCGAGGCTGTCGGCGCCCGAGCTCGCCGCGCAGCGTGCGGAGGCCGAGTCGAAGGTCGCCGCCGCGAAGAGCACGTACGACCGCCTCAAGGCCGCGTCCGCGACGCCGGGCGCGATCGCCGGTCACGATCTCGAGGTCGCCGAGGCCGGGCTGAACGCCGAGAAGTCACGCGTCGACTCGCTGCGCGCGCTCGAGAGCTACCTCTACGTGCGCGCGCCGTTCGACGGCGTCGTCACCGAGCGCAACGTCCACCCCGGCGCTCTCGTCGGTCCGCCGACCGCGCCGAACACGCCGCCGATGCTGCGCGTCGAGAAGATCGATCACCTGCGCGTCACCGTCGCGGTGCCGGAGGCCGACGCGGGCGCGGTCGCGGCGGGGACGGCGGCGGTGTTCACGGTGTCGACGTACCCCGGCCAGAACTTCACCGGCAAGGTCGCCCGCATCGCGCACGAGATCGATCCGAAGACCCGCACGATGGCGGTCGAGCTCGACTTCGACAACGCGGGTCCGAAGCCGCTCGTGCCCGGCGCGTACGCCGAGGTCCGGTGGCCCGTACACCGCGACGCGCCTTCGCTGTTCGTGCCGCCGAGCGCGATCGCGACGACGACGGAGCGCACGTTCGTCGATCGGGTACGCGACGGCAAGATCGAGCAGGTCACCGTCGTGCGCGGCGCGCAGATGGGCAACCTCGTCGAGGTGTTCGGCGAGCTCGCCGCCGGTGACCAGGTGCTGAAGCGCGGCTCGGAGGTCCTCGCGCCGGGCACGGCCGTGACGACGTCGAAGTAGGGCCGGTCGCGGTGCCGGTGTCGTACACGAATCTCCTTCGTGCGCCCGCCCGCGCCACGCACGTGTTGCGTGGTTTCACCTCGGCAGCTGGAACACCGGCCACGATGGCCGCGCTGCACGGTCGAGCAGCTGCCGCCGCACCGCGCGGAAGCAATCCGACACCGCCACGTACGGATCTTCGCGTGAGATCGCGGCGTCGGCGAGCGCTCCCGTCTCCAGCGTCAACAGGAGCGATACCAGCGTGTGACGTCGCGCCGACTCGATCGTCGCGTCGGCCTGCGACACCTCGAGACTCATTGCGTCGAATCGAGCGACCCAGCGATGAACTACCGCC
The DNA here is from genome assembly GCA_050257515.1 of Acidobacteriota bacterium. Taxonomy (GTDB): domain Bacteria; phylum Myxococcota_A; class Polyangia; order Haliangiales; family Haliangiaceae; genus JABFXX01. The sequence continues at coordinate 10,791 of JBLMXA010000511.1, forward strand.
TCGATCGATCGATCACGAACGCCCCCCGGAAAGCGCACCTCGATCACGGGATGCATCACCATCCGTGATGCACGGTACGCGCCATCGCTGACCTACGCAGAGTCTGCGCCTAGTGGCGCACGAGCGCGATCACCACGATCACGACGAGCAGCGCGGCCGCGGCGACCAGCCACGGCCACACCGGCCCGCCGCGGTTGCGGCGCAGCATCTCCGCGCCGACCTCCATCTGCGCGACGCTCTCGCGCTGGCGCTCGGCCACCGCGGCGGAGGTCGCCGGCAGCCGCTGAAGCCGTTCGAACGCGTCGTCGATCTCCTCGAGCGCCTGGTACTGGCCGCTCTCGATGATGTCGTGCAGCGCCGACACGCCGCTGTCGTCGCGCGACCTGCGCTTCTGCGAGAACGCCCATTCGATCCACGTGACGAGCTGCGAGCGCGTCAGCGGCGGATACTCGCGCGCGTGCTTCGCGAGCGCGGCGCGCAGGCTGATCGCGTTCTGCCAGCGCTTGGCCGGATCGCGCGCGAGCGCGGTGAGCACGATGTCGTCGAGCTGCGACGTCACCTCGGCGCGGTAGCGCGACGGCGGCGGGATCGGCAGCGAGCGCACCTTGTCGAGCTGCGAGAAGTTGTCGGGCGCCTCGAACAGCCGGCGGCCCGAGAGCAGCTCGTGGAGCACGACGCCGACCGCCCACAGGTCGCAGCGCACGTCGAGCCGGCCGTCGACGAGGTACTCCGGCGCGACGTAGCCGAGCTTGCCCTTGATCACGCCCGACTGGCTCTCCGCGGACTGCTGCTTCGCCTTCGCGAGCCCGAAGTCGATGAGCTTGACGAACCCCGCGGTCGACACGATCAGGTTCGACGGGGTGACGTCGCGGTGGACGATGCCGAGCGGCAGCTGCTCCTCGTCGGACAGGTTGTGGGCGTGGTGGAGCGCGTCGCAGAGCTGGATCCCGATCTCGAGCACGATCGGCAGGGGGATGTAGCCGACGTGCGTGTCGCAGTGCTGCGCGAGCTGCTGCAGGGTCGGACCCTGCACGAACTCGAACGCGATGAAGTAGGTGCCGGAGAGCCGCCCGAACTCGTAGACCTGCGCGATGTTGGGGTGCTTGAGGTAGCGGGCGAGCCGCGCCTCGTCGATGAACATCTTGACCAGCTCGGGGTTCTCGGCGACGTGCGGGAACAGCCGCTTGAGCGCGACGCGGCGGGGCGCACCTCTCGGCGGCTGCCAGTCCGCGAGGTGCACCGACGCCATGCCGCCGGCGCCGAGCGCCTCGTGAATCGTGTAAGCGCCGAATTTCTCCGGCATCGCCCGAGCGTATCGCGATTTTCACGAAACCAGCCGCCCCGTCGTGCGTTCAGAGGAGAGATGGCGTACCGCAGCGATGTCGACGCGCTCGAAGCCCGGGTCAAGGTGCTGTCGGCCGAGCTCGCGGACCGCGAGCGGGAGCGCGACGAGGTGGCGCGCATGCTCGCGGAAGCACGCGCGAAGGAGCAGGCCGACCGGATCGCCGCCGACTACGCGGCCGGTGGCCCGCAGCGCCGCCGCCGCCGGCTGGCGATCGCGACGGCCGTTGCCGCGACGCTGGTCGCCGGGCTGTTCGCGTGGCGCATCGCTCACCGGCACCACGACACCACCGCGCGTCTGATGCGGCAGCTCGATCAGTTCGCGGACCAGATGTGCGCCTGCCCCGACGCGTCCTGCGTCCAGCACGTCAGCGAGGCGATGGCGAAGTGGGCGATCGAGCTGGAGCGCGAGGGCGTGCCCGAGCACCTCGACGACGCGACGATGAGACGTGCGGAGGCGATCGCCGAGCGCGTGACGACGTGCACCCAGAAGGCGATGGGTCAGGCGCCGATCAGCACGAACGGCGCCCAGTAGAACGGGTGCGCCCACTTGCCGCTGGCGACGAGCTTGCGCTTGGCCGCGGTGAGCGCCGCGCCGAACGCGCGGTGGTCCTTGACGACCGGCTGGTAGAAGTCCTTCATCAGCTCGGCCGTCGCGTCGTCGTCGACGGACCACAGGCTCGCGATCATGCGGCGCGCGCCCGCGGTGCGCAGCGCGAGCGCCAGGCCCGACACCGGCTCGGCGAGCACCTCGTTCGCGCGGCCGGTCTCGCACGCCGACAGCACGACGAGATCGGCGTCGAGCTTGAGCTCGGCGATCTCGGCGCCGAGCAAGAAGCCGTCCTCCTTGGCATCGGGGCGCATCGTCAGCGCGAGCGCCTGGTAGTCGGTCTCGAACAGGCCGTGGCTCGCGATGTGGATGATGCGCGTACCGTCGAGGATGCCGGCCTTGACGTTCTCCTCGCTCGCCTGGTCGCGCAGGTACAGCTTCGCGTCGCTGCCGAACAG